>MVCS01000045.1 GCA_002049885.1 Planctomycetales bacterium 4484_123
AACATGCTCCCGCCGGCCGTCAAGAGCATGAACTACCTCAACAACATCCTGGCCAACATCGAGGCCACCAAGGCCGGTGCGGGCGAGGCCATCATGCTCAATGCCGAGGGCGAGGTCGCC
This sequence comes from Planctomycetales bacterium 4484_123, assembly GCA_002049885.1. Lineage (GTDB taxonomy): Bacteria > Planctomycetota > Phycisphaerae > SM23-33 > SM23-33 > MVCS01. The sequence goes on from MVCS01000045.1 coordinate 121, forward strand.
GAGGCCACCGGCGACAACATCTTTCTCGTGCGAGATGGCGCGGTCTCGACCCCTCCGCCCGAGGCCGGCATCCTCGTGGGCGTGACCCGCAAGGTCGTCTGCGGCCTGTGCGAAGGATTGGGCATCGAGCTGCGCGAGAGGCGCATCGCCGTGGAGGAGCTCTTCCAGGCCGACGAGATCTTCCTGACCGGCACCGCCGCCGAAGTCATTGCCGTCACCAAGGTCAACGGCCAAGTCATCGGCGACGGCAAGGCCGGGCCGGTCACGCTGCAACTGTTGAAGGCCTTCCGCGAGTTCATCCGCCAGGAATGCGGCGGCTGAGGGTGAGCAGTCTCCGGCAGCAGCACGAACCAGGGCCGGCGAGGCCCGAGGAGCTCAGCCGGGGCGGTGCGACCCGATCGGGCTGAGCGGCGTTTCTCGACAGAGCGCGGCGATGGTGCCGCGGCCAGTACAGGCAATCTCGCACGGGAGAAAGACCATGGGCGATCCCTCCGAAACGCACGGGGCGTTCAGTTGGGTCGAGCTGCTGACGGCCGACCCGGAAGCCGCGAAGAAATTCTATGTGGAGCTGTTTGGCTGGGAGCTGGCCGGCTCGCCGGTGGCAGGCGAGGATTACACCGTGGCCAAGGTGGCTGGAAAGCCGGTTGCGGGAATCATGAAGATGCCGCCGGAGGTCCCGCCCGGCGTCCCGCCCCACTGGGGCGTATTCGTGACCGTGGACGACGTGGACGCCACGGTCACAAAGGCCCAAGAGCTCGGTGCCCAGGTGGCCAGGGCCCCCACGGACGTGCCCGGCGTGGGGCGCTTCGCCGTCCTGCGCGACCCCCAGGGCGCCATCTTCGCCATCATCCACTACGAAAAGAGCCCCCGGTAAGCCCGCGGACCTGGGCGTCGCGGGCCTCGGGGCCACACGGACCGGCGGGGCGAATCGCGCCCGGCCAAGAGGCCGGCTCGGAGCGCGTTGCCTGCGGCCCTGCTGCCACAGGGGCAGGACCGACGCTACTTGAGCTTCTCTGCCGCCGTACTGAGCAGCTCTTCGATGGCGGAGTGTCCCTTTCGGCCTTCCAGTCGGCCCAGGGGCAGGCCATCGGGCGAGAGCACCACCAGCGCCGGGGTGGTCTTGACGCCGTACTTGACCGCCCGCTTGGACTTGGCCGTGGCATTGATTGCCACGCAGAGATATTTGTGCCGGTCCACCGCCTTCGTGACCTGCTGATGGCGGAGGCCCTTGGCTCCCACGACGTATCGCGTGGCATCGTCGGCCAGTTCGGACCAGAACAGCACCACCACAGGACGGCGCTCGGCCTTGGCCGCCCTCAGGGCACCATCCAGGTCGAACTTGAAATACTCAGGCAGCCGCGCCGAGCGGGTGCTGAGGACGTACACGACGCCCAGGGCAATCACCAGCACGGCCAACATGCCCAGCTTCACCCAGCGGTCCTTGGAAGGTCGAGCCTTCCTTCCCGAGCTGCCCGGGGTATCGGATTCGGCCATGGCTATCTCCGATTGTGCGACAGGGTTCGGCCCGTCATGGTATCGATATCGGCCGGCCGGCGGCGAGCTATGGATGATTTCTCTGCCGCCCACTGCGGCGGCGTACGCCTTGCTTTGGCCCGGCGCGGCCGCTACATTGCGGCAATTCGCAAGGACCCCGCAACAGCCCCGGCATCGGAGAGGGCCATGACGTATCTCTCAGAGACGGACCCGGAGGCCTACGACATCCTCCAGGCCGAACGCACCAGACAGCGCAGCACACTCAACCTGATCGCCTCGGAGAACCACACTACCCCCGGCGTGCATGAGGCCACCGGCTCGGTACTGTCGGACAAGTATGCCGAAGGGCATCCGAACGACCGCTGGTACCGCGGCTGCGAGGCCGTGGACCGGGCAGAGCAGCTCGCCATCGACCGGGCCAAATCGCTGTTCGGGGCCGAGCACGCCAACGTCCAGCCCCATTCCGGCAGTACGGCCAACACGGCGGTGTACCTGGCCGCCCTCGAGCCCGGCGACACGCTCATGAGCATGGACCTCGCCCACGGCGGGCACCTCTCACACGGCCTGGAGACCAACTACTCCGGCATCTTCTACAAGGTCGCCAGCTACACCGTCAGCCGGTCCACCGAACGGATCGACATGGACGCAGTGCGCGACCTGGCCCTCAAGGCACGTCCCCGGCTGATCATCGCGGGCGCCTCTGCCTACCCGCGCATCATCGACTTCGACGCCTTCGGCGAGATCGCCCGCGAGGTCGGCGCGTACCTGATGTCGGACATCGCCCACATCGCCGGCCTGGTGGCCGGCGGGGCCCATCCTTCCCCGCTGCCGGCCAGCGACTTCGTGACCACCACCACCCACAAGACCCTCCGCGGACCGCGGGGGGCCATCATCCTGTGCCGGCGGCAATACGCCCGACGAATCGACGCGGCGGTATTCCCCGGCCTCCAGGGCGGGCCGTTCATGCACGAGATCCTGGCGAAGGCCATCGCCCTGGCCGACGCCGCCGGGCCACAGTTCGCCCAGTACGCCCATCAGGTCGTCGCCAACTCCCGGGCACTGGCCGAGACGCTCGCCGAGAAGGGCTGGCGGCTGGTCACCGGCGGGACGGACAACCACCTCATGCTGGTGGACCTCCGCAGCCGAGACGAAGAACTCACCGGGCACGTGGCCTCCGGCTGGCTGGACGAGGCGGGCATCGTCTGCAACAAGAACAAGATTCCCTTCGACAGCCGACCGCCCTCACAACCCTCCGGGTTGAGGCTGGGCACCCCGGCGGTGACCTCCCGCGGCCTGAAGGAGGCACAAATGCGCCAGCTAGGCGAGTGGATCGACCAGGTCCTCTCCAGCCGGGGCAACGCCGACGTGATCGCCAAGGTTCGTGGCGGCGTGAAGGAAATGTGCGAGGAGTTCCTGGCGCCGAACCAACGGGCCGACCGACCGGACAGCGCCACTCCGGCTCGGCGGTGAGCGGGTATTCCGGCCCCACGGTCCAACGGCAATTCCGGCAATCCTGTCGGCTGGCATTGCGGGGAAACAAAGATGCGCGAGGTGTATCGCATCCTGGACGCCAACTTCAACCGGGCTCGCGAGGCACTGCGGGTAATCGAGGATTTCGCACGCTTCGGCCTGGACGATGCCCACCTCTCGACCCGGGCCAAGGACATGCGCAGCCGACTACAAGTCCTCGCCGGGAAGCTGCCGGCCCGGGACCTGCTGGCCAGCCGGGACAGCCCCGCCGACGTCGGCAGGGAGGCACGCACGGCCACCGAGAGGGTCCGGGCGGACGCCCCGGCAGTCGTGACCGCCGCCTTCAAGCGGCTCGCCGAGGCCCTGCGCAGCCTGGCCGAGTTTGGCAAGACAATCTCCGCCCCACTGGCAGAAGACTTCGAGAAACTCCGGTACGAGGCGTACACCTTCGAGCAACGGATGGCCCGCCGCCTGGCCGGGCGCGAGGCCTTCGGGCAGGTCCACCTGTACGTTCTGCTGACCGCTGCCCTGTGCCGGTCCGACCCGTTGGCAGTGGCGCGGGCGGCGATCCAGGGCGGGGCCGACTGCATCCAGCTCCGCGAGAAGCAGATGCCCGACGGGAAACTGCTCGAGTTGGCCCGTCGGCTACGCGAGCTGACGGCCGAGGCCCAGGTGCTGCTGATCGTCAACGACCGCCCGGACGTGGCGGCTGCTGCCGGAGCCGACGGCGTGCACGTGGGCCAGGACGACCTGCCCCCAGCGGCCGTCCGCCGCGTCCTGCCGCGAGGCATCGTCGGGCTCTCCACGCACGACCCGGCCCAGCTTCAGGCCGCCCTCGACGAGCCCATCGACTACCTGGCCGTCGGCCCGATGTTCCCCACCGCCACGAAGGACGCCGGGCCCGTGGCCGGGCCGGAACTGCTCGAGAGGGCACTGGCGGCCAGTTCGCTGCCCGTGGTGGCCATCGGGGGCATTGACGCCGACAACGTGGCGGAACTGGCCTCTGCGGGCGCCAAGTGCGTGGCGGTCTGCTCGGCCGTCATCGCCGCGCCCGACCCGGCGGCCGCCGCAGCACGGATCAAGGCACGCCTCACCGCCCGATGACCCCCCCCGGCCGGACGCCACCGCGCAGGGTTCCACGCCGATGGGACGCGCAGAAATAATGGGCGGCAGACATGTGGCGAGCGGGGGGAGACTCGCCGGGGTTCATGCCTGGCCGCCCGTGGAATCCATCGTCTCCGGGAGTATTCTACCCTTACAGCAATGTAATTCTAGCGCGCCGCTCAGGGCCTTCCAAGCCAAAGCAGGGATTTATTCCCCGCCCCGCCCGGTGGCCGCCGCCGAAGCGGAAGCGCCGGCCCCCAGCCTCGCCGCCTCAGCCCCAGCGGGCCAGGAAGGCCTTGATCCGCCTCGGGTCGGTCAGCACCGTCAAGGAGCAGTCATAGCTTCGCCCCTGGCCCGGCCGGAGCACCCCGGCCGGCACGCCGCAGCCGGTCATCCCCCCGCTGATGGGCTCCAGGGCCGTGACGTACTCACCGCCCGGCCCGAAGTGCTGCCAGTTGACCAGCCGGGGAAACTGCCGGCGCGGATAGGCGATCTCCACGGCCAGCTCGAGCCTCTCGTTGACGATGCCGACGTGGCACAGGCCGTCGCGGTCGGCGGGCGGATCGACGAAGGCGACGGCCTCGCCGGCCCCGCAGTGGGACCGCACCGGCCCGCGGGCGACCTTGTAGCGCTTGGGGTCGGTGAACCAGCGCACGCTGTCGGCCCGCGGCACGACCGGGCCGCGATACACCAACCGGCTGCCCTTTTCCAGCAGGGGCCAGCCGAAGTTGATGTGCAACAGCCAGCAGTGCCTGGCGGGCTCGTTGCCGCGGTTGAGGAACTCGTCGTGGATGTGGATGGCAGGGCTGCCCAGGGTCGAGCGGATGGTCCGTCGCAGCTCCACGTTGGGCCCGAACATCCGGGCGGTGCGGACCACGCCGGTGATGCTCATTTCCTCGACGCCGGCGGCGGGGTCGGGCTGGCGGACGGCCTCCAGTGTCGCCGGCGTGTTGGAGTGCCTCCCGTGCAGGCCGTACTCCACGCCGTCGATGGTGGTCGGGGCACCGACGTGCTCCGGGCCGCAGGAGCACACCAGCCCGCCGTAGAAGCCGCGCAGCCAGTCCAGGCCACTGTCCAGCGCCCGGCTCGGGGCGGCTGGGCCAGTGAGACTCAAGAACGCCAGCGAGACCGCCCCGTAGAAGGCATCGGCGATGTCCAGCCCGCGGTCGATGAGCACCTTGTACCGCAGCGGCGTGCCCGTGTTGACCCAGGCGATGCGCACGCCCCTGCCCGGTCCATCGTCGAGCACGGACGTCTCGATGCCCCCGACCTGGGCCGGATTGATGAACAGCACCGAGGCCGGGTCGTATCGGCCGGTGCTCCGGCGACGATTGGGCCTCATGCGGCGTGCCTCCTTTCCAATGCACAGGCTGGCAACCGGCAAGCCACGCCGGGCCGCCCGGCAGCCGCACACGTGCGCGCCGGGCGGTATAATAACCCTGATGCCCGTCGAAGGCGACAAGAGGCTCAGCCGCCTGCGAGCGAAGGCGGCCAAGCTGCCCGATGCACCCGGGGTGTACCTGTTCATGGACGCCGCCGGGCGCGTGCTGTACGTGGGCAAGGCCAAATCGCTGCGGGCCCGGGTGGGCAGCTACTTCCTGCCCTCGGCCAACCTGGCCCTGACGCGCGGGCCCGAGATCGCCCACATGGTCGGCGAACTGCTGGCCGACTTCGACACCGTTGTCTGCGACAGCGAGGTGGACGCCCTGCTGCGGGAGAACCGGCTGATAAAGGACATCCAGCCCAGGTTCAACGAGCGCCTCAAGGACGGCAAGACCTTCCCCTACCTCCAGATCCGCGCCTCCGAGCCCTTCCCGCGGGTGGAGATCACACGCAAGCCGCTGAGTGAAGGGGTCAAGCTGTACGGCCCGTTCGTGTCGGTCCACGACCTGCGGGCGGCCCTGCCACTGATGCAGCGCGTCTTCCGCTTCCGCACGTGCAGCCTGGAGATAGCCGAGGACGACCCGCGCCGGACACACTTCCGGCCCTGCATCCTGCACGCCATCAAGCAGTGCTCCGCGCCGTGCGCGGGTGAGATCTCGCGGGCCGAGTACCGCGCCGATATCCGCAACCTCCAGCGCTTCCTGCAATCCAAGGGCCAGGCGGTCGCGCAGCAACTGAAGAAGCGCATGGAAAAAGCCGCCGCCGCCCTGGACTTCGAACAAGCGGCCCGGCTGCGCGACCAGTTGCGTGCGCTGGAGAGCCTCCAACGCCGCGGACTGGTTTACGAGCACGTCCAGCCGGAGGCCTTCTTCGTGGACCCCAGCGAAGGCCTGGCCCAACTGGGCGACCTGCTGGCTGCGGAGCGCCCGCCGCGGAGCATCGAGGGCATCGACATCGCCCACCTCGGCGGGGGCGAGACCGCCGGTTCCATGGTCGTGTTCATCGACGGCCGGCCGTTCAAGCAGGGCTACCGCCGCTATCGAATCCGGGCCGCCGGCGGCGGCGACGACTACACCGCCATCCGCGAGGTGGTATATCGCCGTTACCGCCGGGCCGGCGTGGACGAGGAGCTCTTCCCCGACGTGATCCTCATCGACGGCGGCAAGGGCCAACTCGCCGCCGCCCATTCGGCCTTCGACGAGCTGCCCTCCGAGCCGCCGGCATTGCTGTCGCTGGCCAAACGCGACGAGGTGATCTACGTGCACGGTCAGTCCAGAGCTATCCGCCTAGCCCCCAACGAGCCGGCCCTGCGACTGCTCCAGGCCGTCCGCGACGAGGCACACCGTTTCGCGCAGGCCTATCACCACAACCTCCGCCGGCGGAGAACGCTGCCCGCCAAGGGCCAACGTAAAGGCAAGAAGTCCCGCCGCCCCTGAGCCGCCCGGCAAGCCCGCCGTCCCGATGCCCGGCACCAGGCGGCCGCCCCGCAGAGGCAATCGAACCGCCACCACGGCAACAAGGGCGGAACCTTTGCGTTTGTCCCCAACAGGTGAAGTGCGATAATGTCTCCTGGTGGATGCCGACACACCGGCCGCCTTCCCAGACGGGGGAGTCGCGCCCCCGTCGCGGGCCCGTAACGCAAGGAGATCCGATGTGAAACGCCTGACCAAGACCGCGGCAACTGTACTGACAGTTGTGGTCGTTCTGTGCGCTTTGGCCATGCCCGCTGAGAAATCCCGCGGCAGACCGCACAGGCCCCCCGCCCGGGTGAGGGTCGAGCCTCGCGCCCCGAGGCACTCCCCCGAGACCCAGTTGCTGGCGCTTCAGCGGCAGCTCCGAATGCACCGCCACCTGGTGGAGATGATCGAGGACCCGCTGGCCTGCGCCCTCATAGCCATCAATCGCATCAAGGACCTCGCACTCAAACACCGGCAGCTCGAGTTCGGAATCAGGGCGCTGCATCAAGTCGCCGAGACCACCGACAACCCGGTGGTCAAGCGGGCAGCCTTGCTGGCCGCGGCAGACCTGTGGACAGAGGCGGGCAAGCCGCGGGAGGCCGCCGAGGCACTGGTGAACGTCTGCCGCTTCGTCGGCCAGCCGCAGGGACCGGGCGAGGAAAGACCGCCGGAGCCCGAAGAGCAAATGCGCCGCCAGGCCCGGCACGTCCATCAGTGGCTGCGCGACCACCCGGAGGCGGCGCGGCACATCATGCGCGACATCCTGGCCGAACGCCGCGGCCGCTGGGCCGGCCCGGGCCCCCGCGGCCTGCCC
>MVCS01000046.1 GCA_002049885.1 Planctomycetales bacterium 4484_123
CGACCAGGATGACGTCCGGGTCCATGCGCAGGACTCGGCGAAGTGCCTCGGCAAAGCTGGGCACGTCCACCCCCACCTCGCGCTGGTTCACCATGGACTTCTTGTGCGGATGGTAGTACTCGATGGGATCTTCGATGGTGATGATGTGACGGTCGAAATTGGTATTGATGTAGTCCACCATCGTGGCCAGTGTGGTGGTCTTGCCCGAACCGGTGGGCCCCGTTACCAGGAAGATACCTCGCGGACGCCGACACAGGGTCCGCACGATCGGCGGCAGGCCGATCTCCTCGAAGGTGAAGATCTTGGTCGGGATGAGGCGCAGCGACAGGGAAATGTTGCCGCGCTGCTGAAAGACGCTGACGCGGAACCGCCCGGCGTCGCCGAAGGAGAAGCCGAAGTCCGTCCCGCCCTCTTCCTGAAGCTCCTGCTGGGCCCGTTCCGGCGTTATCGCCTTCATCAGCGCGACCGTGTCCTCCGGCTCCAGCACCTTGGTTTCCAACGGCCGCAGCCGACCATGGAGCCGTAGCGTCGGCGGACGCCCAACGTGCAGATGCAGATCGCTGGCGCCCTGACGGATGCACGTCTCCAGCAACCGGTCTATGTGCAATGTTGCCATCGCAGTTCCTTTTCCACGTCCGCCTATTGAATTATTCGCACTCTGCCCGGCTCAACCCGGCGTGGGCTCGGCCGAGCCCACAGGTTCGTGCAGCCTTCTGCTTGATACAGCTGGATTTACGCCTCACAATGACGACTCCATCAGCTCTGAGACTTGGGTTATCCGTACCAGGTCGGCGGGCGTGGTTATGCCCTCGAGGACCTTCCTGCGCCCGTCTTCCAGCAGCGTCCTCATGCCGCTGGCCCTCGCCTCCTGCCGGATCTCGCTCAATGGAGCCCTTCGCATTGCCAGTTCCACCAGCGCCGAGTTCATCTCCATCAGTTCGAAGATACCCGTCCTACCGCGGTAGCCTGTTCCTCCGCATGCAGCGCAACCGCCGCCGCGATAAAAAGTTGCGCCCTTCAACTCGTCCTCCGTGAAGCCCAGTGCCTGGAGCAGCCGGGGGTCTGGCGAGGGGTCCACCTCTTTGCACTCTGGGCAGATGACTCGCACGAGCCGCTGGGCCATCACTGCCTGGATGGAACTGGCCACGAGGAAGGGCTTGACGCCCATGTCGACCAGCCGGGTGATCGCACTGGGGGCGTCGTTCGTGTGGAGTGTACTGAAAACCAAGTGTCCAGTAAGTGCAGCTTGGATGGCTACCTCCGCCACCTCGATGTCTCGAATCTCGCCAACCAGGATGATGTTGGGCGCCTGCCGGAGCATGGCCCGGAGGATACGCTGGAACGTCAGGTTGATCTGCTCGTTGACCTGGACTTGGTTGATTCCTGTGAAGTTGTACTCCACCGGGTCTTCAGCCGTGATAATCTTGCGGTCGGGGCGGTTCAAGACGTTCAAGGCCGCGTAGAGGGTGGTGGTTTTGCCGGAGCCGGTCGGCCCGGTGACCAAGAATATCCCGTTGGGCCGCTTGATGATCCGCTCGAATCGCTCGAAGTCGTCCTGGCCGAATCCCAGTGACTCCAGGCCCAGCTTGGCACTCTCGGGGCGGAGGATACGCAAGACCACGCTCTCGCCGTGGTAACCGGGCAGGCAACTGACCCGAAAGTCGATGTCCTCCCCGGCGACGACCATGCGGATGCGGCCGTCGGTAGGAAGTCTTTTCTCGGCCAAGTCTATGCCAGACATAATCTTGACGCGGTTAATCACGGGGCCCTGCATGCGTTTGGGCAGATTGTCCCGCTCCCGGCAGACCCCGTCGATGCGGTAGCGGACACGGATACGATTGGCCATCGGCTCAATGTGGATGTCGCTGGCTCGGGCCTTGACCGCCTCGGTGATGAGCATGTGCACCAGTCGGATGACTGGCGCGCTCTGGGCGTCCATTTCCTGTTTCGCCGTGCTTCCTGCACTTCCCTCCTCGGCATCCCGCTCGAGCTGGTGCACGGTCTCGTCAATGCTCACGTCCGAGCGAACGAACCGCTCAATGAAGTTCCTCAGGCGGGTCTTGCTGGCCAGGGCACACTCGATCTCTGTGTTCAGCCTGAAGCGAAGCATATCCAGGGTCTCAAGATCGAGTGGGTCAGTAATGATGACCTTCAAACGGCCGTTTTCTTTGCCGATGGGCAGCACCAAGTGCCGGCGGATGATGTCCTCGGGCACTTCAGAGAGGAGGTCAGGCACGAGGACTTGGCGCTCCAGGTCCATGTACTCCATGTCGTACTGGGTCGCCAGGGCCTTGGTGACGTCCTCCTCGTCGGCCAGTCCCAAGGCCACCAGGGCCTCACCTATGCGAATGCCCTCTTCCTGAGCATGGGCCAGGGCTTCCTCGACCATGCCTTCAGTGACGACACCCCATTCCTGCAGGATCTCGCCAAGCCTTCTCCGCTTCTTGGCCATCTTCGCTCCAGTATTCCCTCGGGCCGCCCTGCCGACTGTGTCGATAGGCCGGCCCTGGGGTCTAATGGTGCCTTGAAACGCTCAGCGGTTGGGGACTCTCCGCCGCCCCCGCCGGCGGGTCATTCTACCCGGCCGGCAGAGCTGGCGCAAGGGTCCGCACGCAATAGCTGCTGGGGCGGGATGACGTATGGATGAAGGCGAGCTGTCTGGCCTAGGCACCGCCGAGGCAGCTCCCGGGGCACGACAGCCAACGCTGCAAGTACAACCTTGGTCCCAGCGCAACTCCATTATAAGGCCGCGCCATCGGAGCGTCAATGGCGGGAAGCGCCGACAACCGTCCCGAGGATTGTGCGAAGATCCCTTGAGGGGGTCGCCTCTCAAAGAGCGATCCCGCCCAACCGCCGCAGGCCTTCCCTGTCGTCGTCGACCGTCCAGCCATCAAGAATGGCGCAACTTGCATAACTCTAACGGTCATCGATTTGTCGTTCAACAGGGCGCCCGACTATCGAGACAAGGCAGTCACACCACCAGCACTCCGTTGGCACTCCGCGCCGGCGACAGCAGTGTGAACGGCAAGGTGCGTTGCTTCAAGAATCGGATGCCGCCCAGCTTTTACTATGGTCAGATGTCAGGGTGTGCATTCGTTCAGGGCCCGGAGTCCGGCCAGCGGCCAAGCCGCAGAAAACCCCGCAGGCTGAGCGAGATACAGGAGGGGATGGAGTGCCCGCAGGGATCGCGAGCCGTGGGGAATGGGCAACTCGGTTGGGCCGACAATTCAAGGTGCTGGCATTTTCGGCCGAATACCTTTCCGGCGGGCAGAAGGCAAGGTCGCGGCGCCGGTTGGGCAGGGCGAGCAGTCTGGCGCCGAGGCCCGGCCGAGCCGAAGGAGCCAAGCGTGTCGCTGAAAGTGCTCTTGGTCGATTCGGATTGGTATTTCCTCACCCAGGTTACCAGTATACTCGAATCCCGCGGGCATCACGTGGTCCGGGAGGGCAACCCGGCCGAGGCCCTTGACCGGGCGCGGCGCTGGCGGCCGGATGTGGTCATGGTCGATGTGCAGCTGCCGGAGGTCCACCGGGGCGAACTGGTGGCGGACCTAGCGGCAATACAGCCTCGCCCAGCCATCGTCCTGCTCAGTGCCATGGAGCATTTCGAGAGGGCCTGGGCCGCCTGGCAGCGCGGCGGGGACGACGTGTTGTTCAAACCCATCCTGCATCCATCCGACGTGCATCTGGCCATACTGACGGCCCGGAAGAACGCACTCTGCCCCGAGCATCGGCCCGCAGCCCAGCCACAGCCCACGGCCAAGTCTGCCTGAAGCCCGCCCTGCCGTCGCCCCGCGCCGGCCGGCGAGCTCAGGCGTGGCACGTCGGCAGGTGCCGCTTGTCGTGCGAGAGGACGGCCTCCACCAGCAGTGCATGCTCCAACTCTGCGCGCCGCTGGGCCCATGCCGGGTCGTGGTAGAGGTTGCGAGCCTCCCCAGCCCCATTCAGGTCGTACAGCTCGCCGGTTTCCAGGCCGGCGTAGAAGGTCAGCTTCTCATCAGCGGTAACGATGGCCCGAAGGTTCAGCTCGGGCCGGTACATGCTCTTGAACTCCACGAAGGCGGCGTCGCGCAGGCCGTTGCCGCCGCCGACCAGGTCCGGCTGGGCAAGCCCGTCCATGGCCGCCGGCACCTCCAGGCCCAGCAGCGACAGGATGGTGGGCGCGATGTCGCAGGAGCTGAACAGTCCGTCGCTTCGCACCCCGCGCGCCGCCCCTGGTACCCGCCAGAGCATCGGGACCCGAATCAGGCCCTCCAGCAGGAACGGGCCCTTGTACAACAGCCCGCAGTCGCCCATCAGGTCGCCGTGGTCGGAGGTGAAGATGACGATGGTGCTCTCGGCTAGGCGGGTCTGCTCCAGCGCGTCCAGCAGCTTCCCAACGTTGCGATCTATCAGGCTGACCATGCCGTAGGTGCGGGCGATTATCTCCCGCAACTGAGGTTCGGTGATCTCGCAGAGCCTGTCGCTGCGGTCGATGCCCTCCCAGAGTTCCCCGCCGCCGTACGCCCGGCGGTAGGTCTCCGGCTTGTCGGCCAGGGCCTCCGGCCCGAAGACCGGCATGATGACCTCGGCCGGGGCGTACATGGTGTCGTAGGGACGTGGCGGGACGAAGGGATGGTGCGGGTCAGGGAAGCTCACCCAAAGGAAGAACGGCCGGCCAGCCCGGGCGAGCCGGCGAAGGTACTCACTACCCACTTGGCCCAGCCAACTGCTGCTGTGGGCCTCGGCGGGAATCAGCGGGGTGTAGCACTGGGGGGCGCCCGTCGGCGAAGGCCGGCGCCGGTCAATGCTCCCCAAGGCCTCGGGATAGTTCTCGGCCACCCATTTGCCCAGGTGGGCCCGTCTGAGATTCGCCACCCCGTGCCCGATGCACAACTCCACGTGCTGGAAGCCGTAGTAGGGGCCCGTCCAATCAGGGTCGTGCAGCCCTTGCTCCCAGGCCGCCCCGCACTCCATGCCGGCCTTGGCCGGGTCGCCCCCGTGGCCGAAGGTCTGGAAGTGGGCCTTGCCCAGCAAAGCAGTGTGGTAGCCCTGCCCGCCGAGGATGTCGGCGATGGTCCGCTCGTCGGCCGGGAGGTTGATGCCATTCGACCAACAACCGTGGTTTCTCGGCAACCGGCCGGTGGCGATGGTGGAGCGGTTGGGCATGCACACGGGGTTGGAGACGTAGGCCCGCTCCAGGCAGACCCCGCCGGCGGCCAGACGGTCCAGGTTCGGCGTGCGTATGATCGGGTTGCCCCCGCAACCCATGTGGTCCGCCCGCATCTGGTCGGCAGTGATGAGCAATACGTTCAGCCCCTCAGCCATCGGCTTGACCCTTTCTACAAGCCTCCTCCACACTCCAGATCAGGATCGTGCCGTTCGGCCTGGCCCAGGCCGCCAGCCGGCCGTCGGCCGAGACGGCCGTCAAGGGGGCCCACAAGCCCCCCGGCCTGAACCTGCCGAGCACTCTGCCGTCGCGGGCGTCCAGGACCACGATGCCCGAGCTGCCATCGGCTGCGACGACCCGGCCGGCCCGAACATCGAAGGCGACGGCGAAGCACCTCCGGGCCTCCGGGGCAGTCCCGTCGAAACAGGCCGTGAACCAGGCGCTCCTGGCTGGCCCTAGCTCCACCAAGCCCACGCCTCGCAGCCCCACCCAAGCAACGGCCCGCCCGTCCCGGCCGAAGGCAACCCCGCGCACGGGCCCCAGACCCTTCACCGTTGCCAACTCCCGGCCCGTGCGGGCGTCATAAACGCACAGCGCCCGGCCCAATCCCACTGCGAGCCTCCGCCCGCCCGGCGAGAAGCACATCGCCCCTACAACCCGCGCGCCGGCTCGAACCGTCCACGCCGGCTGCCCGCCGTCCAGAGACCGCAACTGCACCAACCAACTGCCGGTTGAGGCCCCTGGCCGGCCAGGGCAGCGACCCGCAACCGCAAGCGACCTGCCGCCCGGGGAGAAGACCGCCAGGCTGATCCGGCCTCGCGGCTCCAACCGGAAGCGCCGAACCTCCCTGCCGGTCCCTAACTGCCCCACCCACACCAGACTGCCAAGATTGACAGCCAGCAACTTTCCCTCCCCCGAGCTGGCCAGGCCAACCGGGCGAACTGTGCCCCACGGCAGTCGGCAGCGGCCCGTTAGTGCGCCCGTGTGCGCCTTCCACGACGTGACGTTCCCCGCCAAGTCCGCTACGACCACGGCAGGCCCGGCGGGGCAGAAGGCCATCGCCCCCAGCCGGCAGTGAGGCAGCGGCTGGCCGTGGACCTCCCTGCCAGCGCAAAGGTCCCAAACGCGTATCCGCCTGCCGGCCGTCGCCACCCTTGCCCCGTCCGGGCAAAGGGCCAACCCCTTGGTCCAGCCCGGGACGCCTTTCACTTGGCCCACCACCTTGGCCGAACCGGCATCGACGAGCTTCAGCGTCAGTGGCCCTGGGGTTGCCCCCCCGCAGACCAGGACGATTCGCTTGCCGTCTGCGGAAAGCCCCAGAACATCCCGCGACGGCAGCGGCAGGGATCGCGGCTCCTCCAACCCGCGGACGTCCCAGATGCGTAGCTTCCGTCCGGCTGTAACCAAGTGCCGGCCGTCGGGCGTGAAGGCCACCCGACCAAAGCCCCCCGGCACCGCTAGAATGGGCCCGGGCCGGCCGGTGGCGGCGTCCCACAGTCTGACCCGCTCGTCTGCCCCGCCCGTGGCGACCCACCGACCATCCGTACTGAAAACCGCGGTATGGATGGCCCCCAAGTGGGCCGAGAGAGAAAACACCTCCTCGCCCTTGGCCGTATCCCACAGTCCCACCGTCCGGGTGCCGCCCCAGACGGCCACGCGGCGCAGGTCCCGTGAAAAGCACGCCCCGCCGACCGGACGGCCGACGCGAAATGACCGGAGCAGCTTGGTCCCGGTCAAGTCGGCATCGAGTTCATACAGGCAAACCTTTCTGTCCTTGCCGACCAGCCCCAACAGCTTGCCCTTGGCATCGACGCCCAGCGCCACCACGCCGGCCGGGCACCGCAGTGCTCCCAGCCGTCTGCCGGTGCGCGCATCCCAGAAGCGCACCTGTCCGTCGTCCCCGTACGATACTAGATGTTTCCCACCGGGCAGCCAGCGGACCAACTGCACCCAGGCGCCATCATGGCGGAAGCGGACCGTCCCCACACGAGCCAAGGCCCAGGCCGGCAATGGATCACCGAAGGAATCCCTCCGCAGCTCCGCCCCGGCCTGCTCCGCCCTGGCCGCCACCGCCAATACCAGGACCGCGGCGAACCCGAGGCCGCCAAGCCGACGCCTCCGGTGCAGACGGCCCGCGAGGGTCAAAGCATCCATGTCTCTAACTCCTCACCCTCGCCCGACGTTTCGCCCGGGGCCTCGGAAGCCTCCTGTCCGGCAACCTCGGTCCGCGGGCGGGCCCCACCAATGAGGCCGAGGTCCGCCAATATTCCCGCCCAAGACTCGGCCTTGCCACCGCCCGACCGCCTTCGCCGCCAGAGTTCCACCACGTCGGCAAAGGACACATAGCAGGCCCGCGGCATGGCTGGCGGGTCTGGGCCGTCCGGATCCAACCCGAGCCAACCGGCAATCCTCAGCCAGGTCGGATCCTCCCTTCCGACAGGCATACCGGCCAGGTCAGGCGGGTGCGGGAAATACACTGCCCGAAGGTAGCCCCTGGCAACCAAACGGCTTACAGTCATCCGGCTGACATTCAGCATGGCCGCAGCCTGGGCCTGGCTGACGAGCCCCTCGGGAAAACGCCGGATGGCCTCGGCGTACCAGGCCATCATTGCAGCCCCAAGGTCGTCCCTGCTGGGCGCCGAATCCTCGCTCATGCCGGATAGCCTAGCACGG
>MVCS01000047.1 GCA_002049885.1 Planctomycetales bacterium 4484_123
CTCGAACCTTCGACCAGTGCACCCGCTTGAACTGATATACGTACCCGCGCTTCCCGTCCGGCGAGCCGATGGCCAACTGGCCCTGGCAGTCGTTCCAACACTGCTTGATCCGCATCCAGTAGGAGGCCGTCTCGTTGACGCTGAGTATCCGCCACGTGCGGTCGATGGCGCGGTTGGGCCCCGCCCACAGGCCGTGGATCTTCCCGCCGTAATCCCAACTGAACCTCTGCGAAATCCCCGGCTGCGGCTTGCCCGTCTTGGGATCGAACCGCACGGAAGCCGAGGCCCCGCCGGCGATGCGAATCGCCGGCCCGTCGCGGACCAGCAGGTCGCTGCGCCCGCCCGGCAGCCGGCGGGACCACAGCACCTTGCCCGTGGCCGGGTCCAGGGCATGGGCGGTAACGCCCCCGTCGGCGGCAGTGGAACGCCCGGCAAGCACGTAGGCCACGCCGCCACTGACCAGCACCCCGCCGATAACCGGACGCACCGACTCCACCTGCCCGAAGGCCACGATGCGACGGTCCGGGCCGGCCGCCCGGAAACGCCAGCGCAACTTCCCATCGCTGGCGCGCAGGCAGTAGGCCCACCCGTCGCGGGCGCCGAACAGGCACAGCCCGCGGTGGATGGTCGGCGGCGAGTCCACCAGCCCACCGGCGGTGTAGCTCCACCGCAACTTGCCGTCCCGGGCATTCAACGCCACCACGCGATGGCTGGCCGGCAGGGCCACGTACACGCTGCCGGCCGCCACCACCGGCGCGGTGACGCGATCCCCCAGCATCCAGTTGCCGGCCCAGTCATCCCGCAGCCGACCCGGCGGGAGCTTCTGGTCGGCCACAGCAACCGTCCACAGCCATCTGAGCTTGCCCGGCACGGTGCAGCCCGCCGCGGCCGAGCGCCGCTCGTCGTGCCGATAGGTGGGCCAATCCGCCGGCGAACTCCGCGCCGGCCCCAGAGGCGCACCCGCCGCCGGGCCCAGCTCCAGCCGCGGCATCTGCGGCGCCTTGGCCGCACTGGCCGGGGCGAACGCGGCAACGCCGCGGAGCGACTCGCGCACGCACCTGCACCCGTGCGGCAACGAGTACAGCAACCCGTTGGCCACGATGACGCCCGACCTGCACGGGTGCCGGCCGGCGCGGAAGACGTAGCAGGTGCCGTCCGACCAACTCAACAGGTTCGGCGGGCGGGTGCTGACGAGGTACTTCACGGTGGCGATGTCGCGCACGCAGCCCCCGCAGTAGCCGCCCTTGAGCACCAGATGCCTGCGCGGCTTGCCCGTCTGCGGGTCCAGGCCGTCCCAGGTGCCGTTGCGCCGACGGATCCACACCAATCCGTCCACGTAGAAGACGCCGTTGGGCCAGTGCGCCCGCGGGGTCTTGTAGGCGAACTTCCACAGGCAGCGCCCGTCGGCGGCGGCGAAGGCCGCGATGCCGTTGTCGCCCTCGGCACCGGCCCCGCGCGCACGCCACACGAACACCACCACGCCGCCGGCGCAGAACAGCAACTGCCGCTTGCCGCCCTTGATGTCCCTCAGGCTCGCCGACCAGCGCCGCCGGCCCGTCTCGACATCCAGGGCGACGAGCTGGCTGTGCCGCCCAGCCGTGTACAACACCGCCCCCTCGGCCACGAGAAACCCATCGGCCTTGGCCGCACTCCGCCACCGCATGTCCCCGGTGGCCCGGTCGAAGGCTCTGATGGCCTTCCCGCCCGCCACGAACAGCGTCCCTCCGCGAACCGCCAATTGCAGCCGGACGGACGGCTCGGCCCCATAGGTCCGGCGGACCTCGCCGGTGGCGGCATCCAGCGCCACCACCTCCGGCCCCAGCGCCGTGTACACCTCGTCGCCCACCGCGACCAATGCCCGAGCCAGCCCTTGGCCGTCGCGCACCGGGCCGCGGCGGATGCGCCGGGACCACAGCAGCAGACCGTTGTAGGCGTCCCGGGCCACCAGGAACCAGCGCTGGTTCCGCGTCTGGGGCAGTTGGCGGCAGTTGCTGACCTCGTTGAGCGTGACGGCGAAGAGCCGCCCGCCCGCGCAGACCATCCCGCCGTTACTGACCTGATAGCCCGTGCCCATCGGCCAGATGGGCCCGGCCAGCCAGCGCAGGCCCACCAGCGGCCCCAGGGCGGTGTCGCGCGAGACGCAGTTGCCGGCGGCGTCGTAGGCCCGGTGCGTCCACTCATCCATCCCCGCCGGGCGCGGCTTGACTATCCTCGCCCACAGGCCCGCCTGCCGGACGAGCCGATACTCCCCCACCTGCGCCGAGGCCAGCAGCCTCTTCAACTCGGCCTCGCTCAGCGCCGCGCCGGCCCGCCGACCGACGAGGCCCACCCCGCCCGGGCGGAGCACCCGCAGCAGCTCCTTGAGGGAAAGGCCGGCCCGCAGCGCCCCCGGCAGGTCGTCCACGACCACCAGGTCGGCGAGGTCGTCGGCATAGGGCAGGGCCGAGAGCTGCCCGCCGTCCACGGCCACCTGCCCGTACAGCCCGGCGGCTTGGAGCAAGGCCCGCGCCCGCTGAACGCCGGCACGGTCAGCGTACCAACAGTGCACGAGCATGCCCCCGCGGGCCAGGGCCGCCGCCAGTTGACCGTCGGCCCGGCCCAGGTGGATGCACAGCCCCGCCTTCACGCCCGAGATGTCCAGCATCTGCCCGGCCAGGGCCGCCGCGTCGCCGCCGGCGACATCCTGTGCGCCAACCGGGCCGGACAAGCCGGCCAGCACGACCACCGCCACCGGCAGTGCGGCCACGACCCGCCTCGAACACTCACCAACCATGTGCAAGACCTTTGTCCCCGAAACCCGGCCAACCCGGCTGCCACGACCAGCCGGAGCATAGCACCTTCGCCCGCACTGGAGGAAGCCCTCGGCCGGTCTCACTGGCCAGGGGCAAAGCAAGTCACCTCGCCGCGGTCAGTCGTCACTAGCAACCGGCCGGCGCTGAAGGCCAGGTCCCCGACCGTCCCTTTCAGCCCGGCCGACCACAAGGCCCTGCCAGTGGCGGCGTCGGTGGCCCGGACCTTCTCCCGGCAGCCGGTGAAGATGGTCGAGCCGACCTTGATGACGGCCGTCACCCGCTGGTCCCAGCAGGCTCGCCAGCGCAGCCATTTCGCCGGAGCGCCCCGGGCGGGGCGGTCCTTGTGGACCATCCTGCCCTGTGCGCGACGGAAGAAGCTTCGGTCCTCGGCCGTGAGGCTGTGCCCATCACGAAGGTAGATGGTATCGGCGGTGACGATGGGCAGGGTCCCGCGGGCCGGGGCCACCCGGAACCGCCAGACCAACTCCCCGTTGTCGGCCCGCAGGCAGTAGGCCCAGCCCTCGTCGTCGCTGGCGTACAGCCGACCCTTCCAGAAGAACGGCGGCCGGCGGAGGCGCCCGGCGACGAAGTGCCGCCAGCGCACCTGACCAGTGGTGGTATCCAGCGCCACCACCTGGCGGTCGTCCCCGCCGACCCACACCAGCCCGCCGGCAGCGGCCAGCGGCGCCAGTTGTCCGCCGAGGCTCACCCGCCAGAGCCGGCGCAGCGGGAGGGCAACCTCCGCGTCGATCCGTCCGCTGCGGCGAAGGTCGGCCCGGAGCGTTCGCCACGGCGCGGGACCCTCGGCCTCGGGAACCGGCTTGCCGAAGGCGGGGCCCTTGAGCCACCGGCCTTGAGGCTCCGGCGGCGCCGCCCGGCCCGGGTTGCCATCTCCGTGCCCGGCCCGGCGCCTTTGAAGCTTCAACACACCCGGGCAAGGCCCCGGTCGAGCCGACCGCAGAGATGAGAGGATAGACTGTGGCCAGGCGGGCAGCCAGGACGGGGACGGACGGCGGCCAAGTGAAAACGGGCGACCGGCGAACAGGTTCCTGGCCGCCGGCCGCCCGTGAGCCGAGTCAGTATCTGGCGAAGAGCGAGCAGTGCGTGCAAGCGGCAGCGGAGGCACTCAGCGCCTGCGGCGGCGGACGACCACGCCGACGGCGCCCAGGGCGATCAGCGACAGGGCAGCCGGTTCGGGAATGCCAGGGCCGCCGAAGATGAGCATGTCCTGCTTGCAGGGGCTAACCAGCACCGCGGTATAGGGGTGCGGGCTGTAGCTGTCGGGCAGGTTGGCCAGCATGGCCAGGGCCACGCTGGCGACCGCCGGATTGTCGCTGATGCGGAAGTAGCCGTGCAGGGGGTCAAACGCGTTGCCGGGCGTCTCGTAAAGCACCTCCCAGATGGCCACGCCCAGGCCGGCGGCCTCGACGCCGCTGCTGACCTGCGGGGCGTAGGTCTCGAAGAGGTAGGCAACCTGCTGGCCGTTGAGCAGCGTCCCCGGCCCCTGGATGGTGACCTCGCTGGAGCCGGCCCAGGCGTCGATGTCCACGCAGTAGGCCGGGTAATCGACGTCCCGGAAGCGCACGCGGTATTCACCGGCGTACACCCGGCGACCGTCGGAGACTAGGCCGGGGGCGTGAATGCGGACGACGGACGTCCGGCCCTTGCCCAGAAAGGTCATGAAATCAGCCCGCGCGACAGAGGCAGACAGCAAGGCCGCGAGGGCGACAACGACTGCGACGAGGTGGATTCGCTTCATCTTCTGGCTCCTTAGGCCGTGAGCGAGTCACTGCACCGTCCGGGCGCGCACCAAGCGCGCCCAGGGTGCTTCGTGAGGTCTTCAAACCTGAGGGCTCATCCCTCCCGGGGCCGCCGCTTCTGGCCGCGGCGGGCCCGTGCTCACATGGAGCGTACGATTCGGCCGTGGTGGCGGGCAAATATGGAGAAGGGTTTTTCCGCCGACGGTCAGGCAGGCGCCACCGGGGAATCCCGGCGCGGCCCTACCGTCGCAGATGGCAGGCGTGGAGGTGGTCCGGCCTGTCAGGCATGGGCAGCAGCTCGGGAACCTGCTCGACGCACTTCCGCGGCAGCCTGACGGGCTCGCCCCCAATGGCAACCCGGCAGGTCTCGTGAGCGGGCAGCGGCGGGCGAGGCTGACCGCCGCGCTGATAGGCCAACTGCCCGGCCACGGCCATGCGGGCCAGCGGGCAGCGCGGGTGGAAGGGACAGCCGGCCGGCGGGTTGATGGGCGAGGGCGTCTCGCCCTCCAGGCGGGAGCGCTGGGGCCGGCGGGTCGGGTCGGGCACGGGCACGGCCGAGAAGAGCGACTCGGTGTACGGGTGCATGGGGTTGGCGTACAGCTCGTCGCGATCGGCCATTTCCACGATGCGGCCGAGGTACATCACCGCCACTCGGTCGGCGAAGTGCTCCACCACCGCCAGGTTGTGGGCGATGAACAGGTAGGTCAGCTCGAACTCCTCCTGGAGGTCCTTGAGGAGGTTGAGTATCTGGGCCTGGATGGAGACGTCCAGGGCACTGACCGGCTCGTCACAGACGATGAACTTGGGCTGTGAGGCCAAGGCACGGGCGATGCCGATGCGCTGGCGCTGCCCGCCGGAGAACTCGTGCGGATAGCGCCTGGCGTGGGCCGGCTCCAACCCCACCCGCTGGAGCAGTTCCGCCACCCTCTGGCGGCGCTGGCGGCGGGTCCTACAGATGCGATGCACCTTCAACGGTTCGGCGATGATGCCCTCGACGGTCAGCCGGGGATTCAAGCTGCCGAAGGGGTCCTGGAAGATGATCTGCATCTGCCGACGAAGCGGGCGCATGGCCGCGGGGGGAAGGCTGAAGAGGTCCTGGCCGTCGAAGAGCACTTGGCCGGAGGTGGCCGGGATCAATCGTAGTATCGTCCGGCCCACGGTGGTCTTGCCCGAGCCGCTCTCGCCGACCAGGGCCAGCGTCTGGCCGGCGCGGATGGCAAAGGAGACGCCATCGACGGCGCGGACGTATAGTTTCTTGAACAGCCGGCTGCGGACCGTGAAGTAGGTCCGCAGGTCGCGCACCACGACCAACGCATTGTCGGCCTCAGCGGCCATCTGCACCCCTTCGATAGGCGATGGGCTCGGCGGCCGGGTCGGCGGGCGGGGCGTCCGCATAGCCGGGACACTCCCAGCAGGCCGCATAGTGCTTGGGGGCGATCTCGCGCAGCTCGGGTTCCGCGGTCCGGCAGCGCTGAAGCTCACAGCCAACCGGGCAGCGTGGGTGGAACTTGCAGCCCGGCGGGAACGCCAGCGGGCTGGGCACGCTGCCGGGGATCGTCTCCAGGCGCGTCTTTCTCTCGCCCAGCCTCGGCAGCGAGCGGAACAGGCCCTGGGTGTACGGGTGGACCGGGTTGGTGAAGAGCCGCTCGACGTCGGCCAGCTCGACCAGCTTGGAAGCATACATGACGGCGACCACGTCGGCGGTCTCGGCCACGACGGCAAGGTCGTGCGTAATCAGCAGGATGCTGAGCCCCCTGCGCACCTGGATGCGCTTCAGCAGCTCCAGGATCTGTGCCTGGATGGTCACGTCCAGGGCGGTGGTGGGCTCGTCGGCGATGAGCAGTTCGGGATCGCAGGACAGGGCCATGGCGATCATCGCCCGCTGGCGCATGCCGCCGGAGAGCTGGTGAGGATATTCCTTGTAGCGCTGGGCGGGGTCGGGGATACCCACCTGGGAGAGCATCTCGATGGCCCGCGCCTTGGCCGTGCGGGCGGAGAGGTTCTGGTGGAGGGTGATGGCCTCGACGATCTGGTTGCCGATGGTGAAGACGGGGTTGAGCGAGGTCATGGGCTCCTGGAATATCATGGCCGCCTGTCCGCCGCGGACCGCGCGCATCTCTTTCTCGGACAGCTCCAGGAGGTTGGTGCCCAGCAGGGTGATTTCCCCGGCGACGATCTTCCCGGGCGGGTGCGGCACCAGTCGCATGACCGACAGGGCCGTGACCGACTTGCCGCAGCCGCTCTCGCCGACCAGGGCGAAGGTCTGGCGTTTGCCGACGGCGAAGCTGACGCCGTCAACGGCCTTGACCACGCCGTCGGCGGTGAAGAAGTGCGTCTTCAGGCTGCGGACGGTCAGGATGGCCTCGTGGTCGTTCATGCGGTTCTCAGCCTCGGGTCGAAGGCGTCGCGCAGGCGGTCGCCCAGGATGTTCAGCGCCAGGACCAGGAAGAACATGGCCACCACCGCGGCGGTCAGCTCCCAGTACTTGCCCATGTACAGGTTGGAGCGGGCGGCGTTGATCATGCTGCCCCAGCTGGGTGTGCCCACCTCCACGCCCAGGCCCAGGTAGCTCAGCAGTACCTCGGCCTTGATGGCCCCCACGAAGCCCAGGGAGAAGTTGATGATGCCCAGGTGCAGCACGTTGGGCATCACGTGCCGAAGCAGGATGACGAAGCTGTTGGTCCCCACTGCCCTGGCCGCCAGCACGTACTCCAACTCGCGTATCTTCATCACCTCGGCCCGGACCAGCCGGCAGGTGCCGATCCAACTGAAGATGCCCAGGGCGAGGTACAACCCGTGGATGCCGCTGAGGTCCAGCGGGCCGATCTTGATGCCCTGGAAGGCGTATTTCAGCGCGATCAGCAGCACCAGCCCGGGGATGGAGGCCAGTGTGGAAAACAGCCAGACGATGAAGGCGTCGGTTTTCCGACCGTAGTAGCCCGCCAGGGCGCCCAGGAACATTCCCAGCGGCACGGCTATGACGTTGGCGATGAGCCCGACGCTCATGGAGACCTTGGCCGCCAGCAGCGTCTTTATCAGCACGGGCTTGCCGTACCAGTCGGCACCGAGGACGTACATCCAGCCATGCTTGAGCGTGGGCGGCAGGTCGGAGAGCTTTGGCCGGGCCATATCGGCGAAGCTGGGGATGTTCGGATCGCGTGCGGCAAGGTACTCGTAAACGACCCCGCCGACGGCCACGGCGGCGTACAACACGATGACGGCCAGGCAGGCCAT
>MVCS01000048.1 GCA_002049885.1 Planctomycetales bacterium 4484_123
AACACCACCTGTCGCCACATCTGCTCCAGTTCCTCGAACTTCAGCGGGCGGTTGTCCAGGGCCGACGGCAGCCGGAAGCCGTGCTCCACCAGCACCTCCTTGCGAGAGCGGTCGCCGTTGTACATCGCCCGCAACTGCGGGATGGTCACGTGCGACTCGTCGATAATCAGCAGGAAGTCATCGCCGAAGTAGTCGATGAGGGTATAGGGCCGCTCGCCCGGTGCCCGGCCGTCGATGTGGCGGGCGTAGTTCTCGATGCCGGGGCAGTAGCCTACCTCCAGCATCATCTCCATGTCGTAGCGGGTCCGGGCGGAGAGCCGCTGGGCCTCCAACAGCTTGCCGGCGTTGCGCAGCTCCGCCAGGCGCATCTCCAGCTCCTCGCCGATGGCCCTGACGGCCCGCTCCATGGTGTCCTCCGGGGCCACGTAGTGCACCGCCGGGTAGATAAAGGCCGACTCCACCGTCCCCAGGCTCTCGCCGCTGGTGGGGTTGATCAGATGAATGGCCTCGATGCAGTCGCCGAAGAGCTCCAGGCGGTAGGCGAACTGTTCGTATGCCGGGTAGAGCTCCACGGTATCGCCGCGCACCCGGAACGTGCCGCGCCTGAAGTCCACGTCGTTGCGCTCGTACTGGATGTCCACCAACCGGCGCAGCAGCTCGTCGCGCTCGACGGTATCGCCCACGCGGATGGCGACGACCATCTTTTGGTAGTCCTCGGGCTTGCCCAGCCCGAAGATGCAGGACACGGAGGCCACGATGACCACGTCGCGCCGGGCCGAAAGCGAAGCCGTGGCCGAGAGCCTCAGCCGCTCCAGGTCCTCGTTGCGAGAGGCGTCTTTCTCGATGTAGATGTCGCGCTGGGGGATGTACGCCTCCGGCTGGTAGTAGTCGTAGTAGCTGACGAAGTACTCCACCGCGTTATTGGGAAAGAGCTCCTTGAACTCCTGGTACAACTGGGCGGCGAGTGTCTTGTTGTGACTGATGACCAGGGCGGGCTTGCCCACGTTGGCGATGACGTGGGCCATGGTGAAGGTCTTGCCCGAGCCGGTAACCCCCAGCAGGACGCTGTACTTCTCCCCGGCCCGCAGTCTCTCAGACAACTGGGCGATGGCCCGGGGCTGGTCGCCCCGCGGCGTCATCTCCGAGATGACCTCAAGCTCCGCCACGGTGGGCCTCTGGCAATCTCCGGCAACTCAGCAACTCCGGATTATACCACCGCCGCCAGGCGGCCTGCGCCGGCAATCACCTCCCGGCCGGGCGGGCAGCAGGGCCGCTTGCCCGCCGCCAGCCGGGACGATACCATGAACTGCGATGGACCGCTCCGCCCGACTGTGCGGGACCGCCGCGGCACAGGAGCAAGCCCATGAAGGTGGGACGAAACGATCCGTGTCCCTGCGGCAGCGGGAAGAAGTACAAGAAGTGCTGCATGGAGAAAGACCAGGCCGAGGGCCGGCGCCGGGCGCGGCTGACACCGTCGCCGCCGGCCAGGCCGGTCGCCACCCCCCGCCCGCCCGGATCCGCCGCTGCCCCGCAGCCCCAGGCCCTCACCGTGCCGCTATCGGCGCCATCGACCCAGACCCCACAGCAACGCCTGGAGACCTTCAAGAAGGCCACCTACGAGAGCCGATTCGCCCTGTTCGAACGCACCATCAACGACGGGCTGATGGACGCCGAGATGGCTCGCTCGGCGTTGGAGCTCATCCGCCCGGAATGCATCCAGCGCGGCGACCGTGAGCTGTTCGAGCGGATGCTCTCGACCCTCCGCAGGCGCCGGCCCGAGGCCTTCGACGCCAACGCCAACGTGTACCTCCAGTGGTCCATCGCCGACGGCCTGGTCGCCTGCCACTACGATGCCGTGGCCGTCCGCGCCCGCGAACTGGCCCGCATCGCCCCGGCCGACCTGGCCGGCTTCCAGGAGGCCCTGGACCGCCTCTGCTACCACGACCAACTGGCCACGGTGGTCAAGACGCTGCGCGTGGCCTGGCGCGGCATAAAGGAGGCCCGGAACGTCCCCGACCGACAAAAACAGAGCTTTACCGAGCTGGTCTGGCGCTTCGAACTGTACGAGTACCTGGAGCGGACGCGACGCCCCGACGCCGCCGAGCGCGCCCTGCTGGGACAGCTCGAATACTACGGTCCGCCCGATGTGGACCGCATCGACGCCGCCATCAGGCACCTCACCGGCCAGGCCGAGGGGAAGTGGCTCCTCGAAGACTTCGCCGACGCCGAGCTGGTCAACCTCGAGGCCCTCAGCGCCCAGTTCGTGGGCTACCTGCGCCGCGACCGGCGCGTCTCCTACGCCCGAGGCGACCTGGCCGCCAGTGGCATCGCCGACTACCTCCGCCGACGGCGCCGGGGCGAGCTGACCCCCGGCCAGCCCTCACTGTGGGCCGGCACCGGCAGCACCAGGCGGGCGGGGCGCCAGCCCCCGCCCGTCGAGCAGCCGCTCTGTCCGGACGCCTGGACGATGGACGCCTTCCTGGCGGGGCTGCTTCACAGCCGCCCGCCCCGACACCACGCCGCAGCCGCCGTCGCCGAGGCCATCCCCGCCTGGGGCCAATTCCTCACCTCCTGCGGTCTCATGGAGGAGGACCAATGCACCGACCTGCTGGCCGAGCTGCGGGAACTGACCGCTCCGCTGCGGCGAATCCTGCAGCGCGACTCGGACGACCCCGCCCCGGCCAAGGGCGTCTCGGCCGCCTGGGCCGGGCCGGGCGACGGTCAAGCCGAATCGCCCTGACCAGCCTCGTCTTGAAAGCGCCCCACCCGTGCCGGCAAAATGCGACTCGCTCGACCCAGCCGGTCAGGACGCTGAGATGGTCTCGACCCCACAGACGCTCATGGAGATGTACCGGGCGGCCAGGCGGCACTTCGGCCACCAGGGCTGGTGGCCCGGCGACGGCGCCCTGGAAATCTGCGTGGGGGCGATCCTCACCCAGAACACCAACTGGGCCAACGTGGAAAAGGCCATCGCCAACCTCAAGGCCGCCGACGCCCTGAGCGTCTCGGCCCTGCACGCCATGCCACTGCAGGCCCTGGCCAGGCTGATCCGGCCGGCGGGCTACTTCAACATCAAGGCCCGGCGACTGAAGAACTTCATCGCCCGGGTGCACGAGCAGTCCGACGACGATATCGAGGCCTTCCTGGACCGGCCCGCCCAGGCCCTGCGCGAGGAGCTGCTGAGCATCAGCGGCATCGGGCGCGAGACGGCCGATTCCATCGTCCTCTACGCCGCCGGCAAGTGCACCTTCGTGGTGGACGCCTACACCTGCCGGATACTCCTCCGCCACCACCTCATCGACGCCGACTACGACTACGAGGCCGTCAAGGAGCTGCTCGAATCCGCCCTGCCCCACGACATCAAGCTGTTCAACGACTTCCACGCCCAGTTCGTGGCCGTGGGGAAGCACTACTGCCGGCCCAAGGCCCGCTGCGCCGGCTGTCCCCTGGAACACCTGCCGCACGACCCGTTGGCCGGGACGGAAGCGTATTGACGCGGACCCGGAGTCTCGAATAGACCGCCCCGGCGGGATCCCCGGGTGAATTGCCCGCGGGCCCCGGACCTACCTGAGATTGAAGGAGCCTGCCATGTCGCTGCCGGAAGGTCTCAATTTCGGACTGGGCTCGCTGCCGCTGTTGAGTTCCGCCCAGACGCGCTCGATCAGTGCCGAGAACCCCGACGGGTCCGTCGGCGGCGGGGCCAAGGCCGAACCGAAGCCCGACAGCGCGGCAGCCTGGCTGGGCAAAGGTTGGAAGGTCCGCCCCTGCATCACCCTGCCGGCCGAGGGCACCGTCACCCTGGCCGACATCGCCGGCCCCGGCGTCATCCAACACATATGGATAACGGCGCGAGAGGTCGTTTACACCGACGCCGTGCTGCGGATGTTCTGGGACGGTGAGGAGGCGCCCTCCGTGGAGGTGCCGCTGGGGGATTTCTTCGCCTGCGGCCACGGGGTCCGGACGCACGTGAACTCCCTGCCGGTGGCGGTCAACCCCGTCGGCGGGTTCAACTGCTACTGGCCCATGCCGTTCGTACGCAGCGCCCGCATCACCATCGAAAACCAAGGCCACGAGGAGGTGCCGGGGTTCTTCTACCAGATAACATACGCCCTGACCGAAGTGCCCGCCCAGGCGGGCCGGTTCCACGTCCAGTACCGCCGCAGCCTGACCACCCGCCAGGACCCCCAGCACCTCATCCTGGACGGCGTCCGCGGGCAGGGCCACTACGTCGGGACCTACCTGGCCTGGACGCAGATGTCCAACGGCTGGTGGGGCGAGGGCGAGATCAAGTTCTACATCGACGGCGACGGTGAAGAGCCCACCATCTGCGGCACCGGCACGGAGGACTACTTCGGCGGGGCCTGGGGCTTCGGCGGACAGACCTACTCCACCGCCTTCCTGGGCTACCCGCTGAAGGCGGCCGAGGCCGGCGAGGTACCACGCCACGGCCTGTACCGCTGGCACGTGATGGACCCGGTGCGATTCCAGAAAGACCTGAAGGTCACCATCCAGGCCCTGGGCTGGTGGCCGGGGGGCAAGTACGAACCGCTCACCGACGACATCGCCTCGGTGGCCTACTGGTACCAGGCCGAGCCGCACGCGCCCTTCCCGGCCCTGCCGCCCAGACGGCAGCGCTTCCCGCGGTAGGCCCAATCGATAGCCCCGGCCGGCAGGCCGGGGCCGGGTTCCCCGCCGAATGTGGGCCCTGCTGCGCG
This sequence comes from Planctomycetales bacterium 4484_123, assembly GCA_002049885.1. Taxonomy (GTDB): domain Bacteria; phylum Planctomycetota; class Phycisphaerae; order SM23-33; family SM23-33; genus MVCS01. The sequence continues at coordinate 4,716 of MVCS01000048.1, forward strand.
CCGTTCCCGACGCCGCCGCCATCTCATGGTGCCGACGACCGCCGGGCCCGGCGCCTCAGCCGGGCCATGGCCGCGGCTGCCTTCCGGGTGAAGTAACGCTCCCGGGCCGCCTGCTCCTCGGGCGTCAGCACCCGCCGGCCCACCGCCGACTGCCACTGCAGCTTGGAGACCCCCACGCCCGCAGGCGAAAGGTCGGCCACCGCCAGGAACCGCGGAGTGGAAAAGACCGAACCTGCCGCTTCCTCGAACCTCAGCGGCTCCGCCGGCCGGGCTCGTTCCGCAACGCCCTGCATCACGCCGCACCTCCAGGTGAAGCTTACGTTTCGCCGCGGCCCCCGGGCAAAGGCATCGGCAGAGTCACCCTCGAGGCACAGTCCCTGCTGCATTTCGGCGACCCCCGCGGGCGGCCCGGCCGGGGGCAATGGGGACTTCCCCAGCCCGGTGCCGCCGCGTTAAGATGCACCCCCGGCAAGAACAAGGCAGGGCGCGGCGATGGTGTACCTCTGGGCGATGCTGTTGGTGTTGGTCAATACGGCCTGGCTGGCCCTGAGCCTGCTGGCCCTGCCAGGCAACTGGCTGATGGTCCTCACCACGGTGCTGGTGGCATGGTGGCGGTGGGACCCCGCCAAGAGCTACTCCGACCAGATGTTCAGCATCTACGTGCTGGCGGCCATCGTGCTGCTGGCGGTGGCCGGTGAGATCGTGGAGTTCTTCGCCGGGGCGGCCGGTGCCCGCAAGGCCGGAGGGAGCTGGTGGGCATCCATCGGCGCCTTGTTGGGCGGGATCGTCGGCGTGGTCGTGGGCACGCTGCTCATACCCATACCACTGCTGGGCACCATCATCGGTGCCGGCGGCGGGGCCTGCCTGGGGGCCTGGGGCCTGGAGGCCCTGGGCGGGCACAAGGGCAGGCGTTCACTGAAGGCCGGGCTGGGCGCAGGGGTGGGATGGATCATCGGGGCGGCCACCAAGGCGGCCCTGGGCGCGCTGATCTGGCTGATAGTGGCCGTGGCGGCATTCTGGCCCTGAAACCGCACCAGGTGACCGGTTGGAGACATCGCCGCATGTTTATCGCTGAGCGACAATCGGGCGGGCGCAACCTGGCCGCCTCATCGGCCGGGGCCGTGCGCGCAATGCGAGGAGATTCTTTCATGCGTGTCCTGCTGAAGATAGCCGTGGCGGCGGCCCTGGCCTCGGCGCCGGGCTGCGGGCAGGTGGATACCGAGACGTTGTATGCCCCGGCAGAGCTGGCGCGCATCGCCGGCTGGCACGGGGCGGACGTCAACTCCCCGGAGACCTTCCGCTTCGTGGTGATGTCCGACCGCACCGGCGGGCACGAGCCGGGGGCCTGGGCCCGGGCGGTGGCCGAGATCAACCGGCTTCGGCCCGACTTCGTGATGTGCGTCGGCGACCTGATCGAAGGCTACAAGAAGGACCCGGCCATAATCCGCCAGCAGTGGCGCGAGATCGATGAACTGACCAAGAGGCTCCACGCCCCGTTCTTCTACTGCCCCGGCAACCACGACATCGAGTACGGGCCCACACGCAAGATGTACACCGCCCTGCACGGCACCGGGGGCAAGACCTATTACTCCTTCGACTATCGCGGCTGCCACTTCGTGGTGCTGGACACCACGGCCATCGTCAACGACCTGCGGGAAGTGGCCGACGCCCAGTGGGCCTGGCTGGCAAAAGACCTCGCCCGCGCCCGTGGTGCCAGGCACGTTTTCATCTTCTATCACCATCCCCTCTTCGGCCGGCCCGCCTGGGCCAGGATTCGGAAGCTGCTGGACCCGGCGAAGACCACGGTCTTCACCGGGCACCGTCATCGGCTGAGCTTCGATACCGAGGACGGCGTGCCCTATTACGTGCTGGGTCCGACGGCCGTCAAGGCCCCGCCCCTGCCGCGCGACAAGGGCCGATTCCAGATGTTCGCCCACGTGACGGTCTCCGCCGGCCGGCCCACCGTTGCCCTCATCCCCCTCGGCCAGGTCCTGCCCCACGACTTCATCAGCCGGGCCGTCAGCAAGCGCCTGCGCCAGGTGGCCAAGTCGATGACCCTCAGCACGGTCACCCGCGCCGCCGGCAGGGCGGTGCTGGAACTGCGCAACGACACTGACGCGAAGGTGATCTACAGCCTCAACTGGTCCGGCCCGGCGGCGTGGTTCGCCACCGGCCTGCCCCAACCGGAGAGCCTCACCGTGGGCGCCGGTGGAGTCGCCCGGAGGACCTACCGCATCCGCCCGACCAAGCCGGCCCTGGCCCCGCCCGCCCTGGAGGTGAGCTACACCCTCAACTACAAGGGCCAGACCGGGCAAGGCAAACGCAGGCTCACCCTGCCCGTCGCCGCCCAACTGGCCGCCGTGCGCGTCACGGGCATCACCATCGACGGCAAGTTGGATGACTGGGACAAGGTGACCCCCGTCGCAGCCGAGGCCCGCTGGCAGGTCCGCGACAACCCCGCCGCCTGGACGGGCCCCGGCGACTGCACGCTGAAGGTCCGCCTCGGCCACGACCAGGCCAACCTGTACCTCGCCGTGGACGTCACCGACGAGACGATCTTCACCGAGGACAAACAGAGCTGGTTCCGCGACGGCATCGAGATCTTCTGGGACCCCCGGCCCCCCGCCAACCAGGACGGCACCTTTGCCGGGCCTTGCCGGCAACTACTGATTCCCTTGCCGGCCGAGGGCGCCGCGCCGGAGCTGTCCACCAACCCGCACGACGCCGCCCTGGCATCCGCCGTGCGGATGGTCTCGCGGCGGCGCAAAGGCGGCTACGTGGTGGAGCTGGCCATCCCCTTCGCCGCCATCGCCGAGGACTTCCACCCGGGACCGGGCAAGAGTCTCCGGCTGGAAGTGCTGGCCAATGACCGCGACGGGCCAGACCGCAAGGCCGACCTTAGCTGCATGGTCCTCTCGGGCGATTCGGACGCCAGCCGGAACACCGCCGGCTACGCCATCGTTACCTTCAAGTAGGCGCCGGGGAGCCCCGGCGGCCTCACCGCACGGCGATGAGGAGCGGTTGTTGTCGGTGTAGGGATTCCACGGCAGGCATGGGAAGTGCAAGGTCCCGGCCATCGAGGAGACGATGCTGACCCTGCCGTCGAAGGCGGTCACCTTGGCGCCGGCCGGCACGGGCAGCGCCAGCTTCTTCCGACCCAGCACATGGCTGGCGGAGCCCACCTTGACCGTCGCACCCACACCGACCCTCAGCGGAATGTTGAAGCGGACATCCGCCCAGTGCCGCCGGCCAACCTGGCGGGCCGTCAGCGCCAGCTTCCGCGGCGAGGCCAGCGAGACTTCCACCCGGCCAGTGAAGCCGTTGGAGTAGAACGCCTCCAGGTATCTGGGCCGGCAGAGGTTGCCGATGCGCCCGCCGTGGAGCACGCCCAGCTTGTCGTCGCCGGGGGCGTAGAAGGTCCCATGCCAGGGCCGGTGCTTGTCCTGTGAGCCCGGCACTATCAGCCCCACACTCTCGTGCCAGACGCTCAAGAGCGACTGGTAGTCCAGGCGGAAGGGGCTGCGCGGGTTTACCACCACGGGGTTGACCGACAGGTTGTACTGCCAGCCGGCCTCGCGGAAGAAGCAGGAATGGTTCTCCAGCCAGCGATGCCCGGTCCAGGGAGTGTATGGGGGCGTGGGACCGCGCTTGAGGAAGCGGTAGTTCTCCAGCAGCCTGGCCCAAAAGAGCTGGGATGGCGCCCGCAGGGCGGCCTCCAGGGCGGCCCGCACGAAGGCCCGCCCCCGGGGCGTGACGGTCAGACCACCCAGCCCCCAGATGAACACGCCATCGCGGTAACGCTGGCGCCTGTCCACCAGGGCCACGAAGGTGAAATCGGGATAGGAAATGGTCTGATGGTAGTCCACCGCCCTCTGAAGGGCCCGACGGTAGGCGGCCTTCGGCCTGAGGGCCCAGAAACGCGCCACCGCCGCCAGCGAGACGGCCTGGTAGCCGCAGACAGGTCCGTGGCCCTCCGGCCAGTAGCCCGCCTCGACCTGGTAGGCCACGAAGCGGTCCATGAAGGCCTCCGCCAGTTCTATCCACCGCGGCCGGGCCCACACCACCCCGGCCGTCAGCAGGTCGGCGGCATAGGAGGCGGCGTGATTGGGAGAGGTATTGAATGAGGTCGAAGTGAAGCGCTCCTGCTGCAAGTACCCGGCCAGCCTGTGGGCATAATCGGTCAGCCGAGGTATCATGGCCCGCCGCCAGCGCCGCAGGGTTCGGGCGGGCAGGTGCGGCCTCAACAGCTCCCAGGCGTCGAGCCAGAAGAGAATGACCCAATCCTCCACCGCACCCAGCCGGTCGGCGAAGGCCCGATACTCATCCCGCCGTTCCGGTCCCATGCAGGCGCAGAGGAACTCGCCGACCTCGACGGCCGCTTCCAGCACCCGCCTGTCGCCGAAATGGATGTTGTCGGCGAAGCGACTCGAGTACAGGTAGGCCAGGGGATAGATTAAGGTCAAAGCCCCGGGGCGACCTATGGGGACATCCCGCTTCCACAGCACGTGCCGACGGAGGTCCTCCAGGGCCTCCTCCAGATGCGACACCAAGACCTTCCGACAGATTTCGGGAAAGACATCGCTGCCTCGGGCCATCTCCGTTTCTCCGCACTGCCAACCGTTATAAACACGGAAGGCCAATAACCGCTCCGCCGCCGGGAAACCAGCGCCTTTCCGAGCAAGCGCCAACGGCAGGGAAGCAATAAGAGGAAGAAAGGGCCGGCATCAGTCCGCGCTGCTTTCGGAAGCGCGCTTAGAGCTTCAGGAAGTTCTCCAGCAGTTGATGGCCGGTGTCGGTGAGGAAACTCTCGGGGTGAAACTGGACGCCCTCGGTGGGGTAGGTCTTCGAGCGGATGCCCATCAGTTCGTTGCGGTCGGTGGTCCAGGCGGTCTGCTCGAAGTCCTCGTCCAGCCCCTCGGGGTCCACGATGAGGCTGTGATAGCGCGTGGCCACGAAGGGGTTCGGCAGGCCGGCGAAGATGGTCTTGCCGTCGTGGCGGATCTCGCTGGTCTTGCCGTGCATGAGCCGCTCCGCCCGGACGACCTTGCCGCCAAAGACCTGCCCGATGCACTGATGGCCCAGGCAGACCCCCAGGATGGGAATCTTGCCGTGGAAGTGGCGAACGAAGTTCATGCTCTCGCCGGCCTCGTTGGGGGTACAGGGGCCGGGAGAGATTATCAGGTGGGTGGGCCTGCACTCGCTTTCGACGGCCTGAGGGGTAGTCACGTCGTTGCGAAAGACGCGTATCTCCACATCGCGCCCCAGCTCGCCGATGCGCTGCACGAGGTTATAGGTGAAACTGTCGTAATTGTCGATGATGACGATCACGATGGCATCGTAATCCTCGCGCCGCCGCCGGTCAA
>MVCS01000049.1 GCA_002049885.1 Planctomycetales bacterium 4484_123
CTCGGCCAGTTCCTCGGCCCGATTGAACTCGCCCAGGCCCTTTATCTCAATCCGGGCCACCGAGGAAAGCGGCTTGGCCACCACCCGCCCGCTCATCAGGCGGAAGTGGATGTATCCGTCCTCGGCCTTGACCACCACGGCGGGGGTGTAGGTCAGACCGTTCTTGAGCTTGATCGCATCGGCCTGCAAGGCCGCCGGAACGGCCAGCAACATCACCGCCGCCAACAGGCGGCCGGGCAGAACTGGTGTGGTGCCTCTCATTCGTTGGGCTCGACGAACTTGAACCTGCCGCCGTTCTCGGCGGCAATGGCCTTGAGGACCTTCATCGCCCCGGGCACGGCGAAGTGGTGCAGGATGGTGTTGATGTGCACCTCCCGCCGCGGGTTGAGCTCGCGGATGCGGCGAAGGACCTTCTCGTTGTCTCAGGGCCTGGCGCTTGTTCTGCGGGACGGCGTGCACCAGCCGGCGCGGCGGGTTCTCCTTGGGCGTACCGCTGGAGAAGAAAATCACGTGGAACGTCTGGGCCGGACTCAGCCGGAGGATGGAGCGCTTCATCTCCTCCCGGACCTCGTCGAAGGTCTCGATCATGGAGCCGCTGCGGTCCACCACGTACACGATGTGATACGCGCTGCCCCCGGTTCCGAAGAACCGGCTCTTGGGCCCGGCCCCGCTGCCACCGGTGGTCAAGCCGAAGTCGGCCGACTGGCCTCCCGCCGAGCCGCCGGCGATGCCGAAGACCTGAATGCGGCTCTTGGTCTGTCCCACGGAGGCCATGGGGATCTGCGAGTCGCGCTTGGACCAGCGTCTCCGGTTGATGCGCTGGCGGCTGTGGGCCTGCATCTCCGGGTTCATCTGGCCGGGGTTGAGCTGCCCTCCGGGGTTGTCCGAAAGCAGGTCGGAGGTGGCGTTGTACTCCGCCGATGCCTCGCTGAACACCACGATGGTGATGAAGGCCAGAATGACCAGCAGCCCGACGTGGAAGAACAGGCTGATCAGCCACGGCATCACCCTCGCCATGGCGCCCATCACGGCCGCTTCGTCCTCGGAGGGTTCCTCGGCCTGTTCGGGCGGCTGAGGTTGGCCCGGCCCGCCCTGCCCCGGCGCACCGGCGGGCACCTGGGGCCTCGGCAGCGAGGCCACCCCGGCCGGGACCACCAGCTTGGCCTTGCAGTACGGACACTTGATCTTCGAGTCCGGCTGGGCGTCCACGCTCAGCAGCTTGCCGCATTTCTCGCATCGAAACTCGACAGCCATCGCCTCGACCCTCGCCTCATCCGAACGCCGACCCGCCGACGCCCGGCCCGCCGGCCCACGCCTCCGCGCCGGAGGTATCACCCCCCGGCGCCGACGAACCGAAAGCGGCCGGCATTGTCCAGGGCAATCCGCCGCAGCACCCGCACCGCCCCGGGACTGCGATAATGATGCAGTATTGTATGAATCCGCACCTTATGACCCACGTCCATGCGCCGTATCGTCTCCACAACTCGCCCATTATTATGGAATTCTCCGTCGGTGAGAAGGCAAATTACCTTGCCTCCCCGGCCGGCCGGGGCGTCGCGCAGCACCCGGAAGGCGCGCCGCAGCGCCGGGATGACATCGGTCTGGTCGTGCGGCGGGACCTTGGGTCTAGGCAGCGAGGCCGGCAGCGGTGGGACCGTCAGGGGTGATTTGCAGTGCGGGCAGCTCACCCGGCGGCCCGACGCCTCGACACTCACCCGCCTGCCACATCGTTCACAACGGAATTCGGTGGCCATGGTCCGTTCCTTTCCCTTCCGGGCGTGCACGGGCGCTGCTGGGGCATGAGGGCCCGTCACTGGCAAGGCGACTCCAGCGCCAGCGGAGGCCCTGCGGCGCGCCCGTGCGTCGCCCCGGCACCGGCTGCGGTCCGCCAAGGCGCCGATGGCTTGGCATCGGCACACCGCAAATGATGTCTCAGGCGGGTCCAGGCAGCCCCTTCGGGCCGCCTGGTGATGGGGCCCGCTTGGGCAGGTGAGGGCTCACCCGCCCGGTGAGGTACAAGAACCAGGCACTGCGTTCGGAAAACGTGCCGACGCGACCGCCAGCGGCGCTCCCCGAACCAACCTTATTATAACTCCAGATTGAAATCGCCCGCAAGGCGAAATCTCCTACCATCTCGGACTTCCGGCTCGCCGGTGAGTTCCGTACAATTTCTCCGTAGCGGCAGGAGACGCTTAGTCGGTCTGGCCGCGAGGGTGGCGGAATTGGCAGACGCGCCAGGTTTAGGTCCTGGTCCCGAAAGGGATGCGGGTTCGAATCCCGCCCCTCGCAGTTGGCGGACGCCGCCGCCGAGGTCGTGCGAATGCCGGCCGGCGGCCCTCAGTATCCCCAAGCCGGCGAATCGGCCCTGAGGCACTGGTGTTCGTCGTCCCAGTCGGAGGGAACGGTCCGCTCCGTGCGCCGCGGCCTGATGGTGCACCTGCTGCACGGCGGGAAACCGTCCACGCCGCCCCGAAGCAGCTCGGCGACGACCTTGAAGCAGTCGTCAAGCTTGAAAAGCGTGGCCTCACAGGCGCCGATGGTCGCCCTGCGGTGGGCCCCGCGCCGCTCCATCAGCGGCCCGTAACGACGCTGGTCGGTGATGGGGCAGCCCCGCTGTCGCCAGCTCCAGGTCCGGCCCTCCACCATCCGGCCCTCGATGAGCATTGGATAACTCTCGGTCCGCCGGCCCAGACAGGGTGCACCCAGGGTCATCTCCACCACGTGGTGGAAGGTGTTGGCCCGATAGCCCACGCCCAGCAGCAGCCCGTAGCCGCCATCGCGCCACAGCAGCCCCAGGGGCGAGTCCGGCCCGCAGGTCAGGGTGCGATGGTGGAACCGCGTGTACCGCACCCCCTCCATGCGCCAGAAGGCATCGGGGATGGCGCCGTTTATCGTCGGCGTGGTCAGCGGGTCGAAGTATCCCGGGCCGCCTTCCTGGTAGGCCCGGCCGTGGTTGAAGCTCGGCATCATCAGCGTGCCGGCGGGGGTGAGCACCTCCATCAGCGCCTCGATGACCGCCGCCGGGCCGCCCACCACCAGCCCGAAGCTCTTCAACGACGAGTGCACCATCACCCGCATCCCCGCGGACAGACCCAGTCGGCGCAGCCCGGCAACGATCTGCTCGCGGTCAACCGCGATTCCCTCAGACGGCGTGGACATCGGTCCGCCAGACCTCCACTCCACAGGACTATCAACTATAACGCATCCGGCGGGTGTCGGCGGCCCGCCTGCCCGCATCCCAGGGCCGACCGAGCGTCGGCCCGGTCACGGCAACGGGGAGGCCCGCCGGGCGTAGTAGGAAATCGACGCCTTGAGGATGCGCCGGTTTCCGGTGTCGGCCACATACATCGCGGTATCAGAAACGCACAGGGCCCGCGGCCAGACGAAGCGGACGCCCTCATCGTCCACGTTGCCGTATCGGCCGACGCGGGCCACCAGGTTGGCGTTGGCATCGATGACCACCACCGAGTGGAGCTGGTTGGCGGGGATCCAGTGCCGGGCGCGGCCCGAGCCTGTACTCGCTGACGCCCGCTACGGCGAACATGGTCTTGCCGATCTCGGTCGGGGCCAGCTTCCGGGGGTCGCCCTGGTACACCGCCGGCCCGTACCGGCAGCACATCGGAACGCGGTCGCCCCAGGTGGTGGTGGTGAAACGATAGCCCAACTTCGCCAGCTTGCCGACGTCCTTGGCCGGCGGGGGCCAGAAGGTCCGCAGGTACCTTCCCTGCCTGTCGAACACCCGGCCAATGAACCCGCCCCTGGTGGGCAGGCCCAGGACGTACAGCTCACCTGCCGGGCCGGTGGCCAACAGGTGCTTCCGGTTCCGCCTGAACTGCCTGAGCTGGCTGCCGCCGTTGCCGGTGGGCAGCTCGTATGGGTCCCAGGCGATGTTGCGTTCGAACTTGAGTTTCAGCCCCAGGCCGACCATGACCTTGCAGCCGGCCGGGGCCCTCAACCGTACAAATGCGGGTTGGCCCGGGCGTGCCGCTCGATGCCGTCCATGATGGCCCGGCAACTGTCCCGCCAGCGGTGCGGGGGCATGTCCTCGGTGATGCCAATGATGAATCCATCCGGCGTGCCGGCCTGGTCGATCAACTCGGCCGCGGCCTCGGCCACCACGGCGTCGGGCCTGAGGTGCAGCGACGAGGGGAAGTTCAGCCACAGGACCTTGTCCGGCCAGGCACGGCGGGCGTCGGCGACGGTCATGTCAGAATCCGGAGCGGGGGTGAAGGCCTCAATGTAATCCAGATCGGTACTGGCGATGGCCTCCGCCAGCAGCCGGCAGTTGCCGTCGAAGTGACAGCCGATGAGTTTGCCGCCGGCGTGGAGCACTTCGGCGGCCTCGTTGTAGTGCGGCACATAGTACTCCCGAAAAACCTCCGGCCCGATGACCTCGGCCACCACGTTGCCGCCGTAATTGACGCACTCGGCGGGAGAGTCGGCTATCAGCCGGTAAACCCGGCGCCGGTTGGCCACGATGGCCTCGTACAGCTTCAACAGCTCGTCCCGGCGGTCCATCCACTCGATGCAGAAGTCCTCCATGGACATGATGTCCCCGGAAATCAACGCCTGAAGCGGCTCCAGGCCGATGGCGGCACGCAGGATGACGTCTTCCCCAAGTGCCTCCTGGGCCTCCAGGAAGGGTCCGTAGTTCGGCTCGTAGCGTTCATCCTCAAGCAGGAAGAGGATGCTCTTGTAGTCCTCCGGCCGCTTGAACATCTTCTCGTGCCGCCAGGAGGTGAAACCCGCCGGCTCGGTGAGCGTCGAGACGCTCCCCACGGGCGTCTCATACACCGTCCGCACGAACTGCCGGTCGTCCCGCCAGTAGGTCTGCCGGGTGATCTTCACGTTGGGCCAATGGGTGGCGACCACCGGGAAGCGCCGGTTGACGATGCATAGTCCGCGGTTGCGCATCTCGCGCTCGGCGGTGCACTGGGGAATCATGCATTCGTAGATGGTGAAAGGCACCTTCTCTGCATGGCCGCCCCGCAGGGCCGACTGTACGCGCTGGCGTGGCGTGATGGACATCGCCGTGGCTCCGAGGTCGCCGCCCGGCTCGGCCCGGCCGCCGCCGAGGCGACCTTTTTGAAAAGCTCCTTGATTCGCCTGGCAACCGGGGCCATAATTAATGGTTTAGCTATGGTTGGCAAGTGAATAGGAGCAATGGATGTCCGGGACTCTGGAGGCGCTGCTGAATCTTCAGTCCGTAGAGCGTCAGATTGTGGAAGTCCGGCGGGAACTCGAGGCCAAACGTGAAGCGGTTGCGGCACACCGCCGGCGGATCGAAGATCTCCAAGCTGATTTGCAGACCCTCAACGAAGCACACAAGGCCCGTCAAAAGGAGGCAGCGGCGGTCGAACTGGAACTGAAGGCCAGGGAGGAGGAAGTCGCCAAGCTCCGGGCATCGCTCAGGACCGCCAAGACCAACAAGGATTATGCGGCCATCCTGACGCGTATCAACACGCTCAAGGCCGATAATTCGAAGTTCGAGGAGGAGGGCCTGAGGCTCATCCAAGCGGCCGAGGACGTCCAAGAGCAGGCCAAGGCAGTCGAACGGCAGATTGCCGAGGCAAAGGAGGCGCTGGCCGAGGTGGAGCGGAACTCGGCCGAAGAGGTCGCCCGACTGGAATCGGCACTGGCTGCCCTCCAGCAGAAGCGGGATGAAGCCGCCCGGGGCGTGCCTGCCGAGGCACTGAGCGTCTTCGAGCGCATCGCCAGGAAACGCGACGGCGATGCCATGGCGAGGATTATCGTCGTGGGCGACAAGCCCCCCTACCAGTACGTCTGCTCCGGGTGCAACATGTCCATTCGGGCCGAGCACGCCAACGCCCTCAGGACCCGCGACGAGATCCGCCTGTGCGACTGCTGCCGGCGAATCCTGTACCTGGAGGAGACCATGACCTCGCAGAAGGCCTGACCGGGCCAAGGTGGAGGCGATGACGGGGCAGCTCCGGGCGGTGCGGATCTACATAGACGGCGGGGCACGGGGAAACCCCGGGCCCGCCGGCGCGGGGATAGTCATCCAAAGCGCAGACGACGGCACCAGCTTGTTCGAAGGCGGCCTGTACCTGGGTGAAGCCACCAACAACGTAGCCGAGTACCAGGCCCTGCTGGAGGGGCTCTCGCGAGCCGCCGAGCTGGGGGCCCGCCAGGCTGAGGTCCTCAGCGACTCCGAGCTGCTGGTCCGCCAGATGACCGGTGTGTATCGGGTGAAGAACGCCCGCCTGCGGAAGTTGTTCGACAGCGCCCAGGAGCTCTGTCGGCGTTTCCGCCAGGTGCGCTTCCGCCACATCCCCAGGGAGCGCAACGCCGAGGCCGACGAACTCGCCAGGCGGGCAATCAACCTCAGGCGCCACGTCGAAGACGCCGCCGGCTAGACTCGCCCGACAGCACGGCCGGCAGCGGAATGGAGGTGCTGACCTGCTCGGTGCATACGGAGTCGGTTGAGGGAACCACCCGAGATGATACATTCTTGTCGCAGGCACGTGGCCGGCCGAGGGCCGGGCGCGGCCGAGCCGGCGGCCAGGCCGGCAGAGGAATGCTGCGGTGGCCAGGTACTCCAATAGTTTCATCAACCGAGTGGCCCAGGCGAACGACATCGTCGAGGTCGTCGGCCAGTTCATCGCGCTGAAGAAGCGCGGCCGGGAGTTCCTGGGCCTCTGCCCGTTCCACGACGACCACCGCCCCTCCCTGCGCGTCAGCCCGGCCAAGCAGATCTTCAAGTGCTTCGTCTGTGGGGCCGGCGGCGGGGTGTTCCAGTTCCTCATGCAATACCAGAAGCTGACCTTCCCCGAGGCCGTCCGCCAACTGGCCGAGAGGGCCGGCATCCCCCTGCCCCGCGAGCAGACCCCAACCCAGGCCGACCAGTCCCTCTCGCGGGAGCAACTGGTAAAGCTGACGACGTTCGCCGCCCGATACTACCGCGAGCAGCTCTTCAGCGAGGCCGGCTCGGCCACCCTGGCCTACGCTCGCAGGCGGGGGCTGACGGAAAAGTCCATCCGCCGCTTCGGCCTGGGCTACGCCCCGGACGCGTGGGAGCAGCTGACCCGGGCGGCCCGGAAGGCGGGCTTCACTACCCGCCAGCTCCTGGCGGCGGGCCTGGCCAGGCAGCGTGAGGACGGCAGTTGCTACGACCGCCTCCGCCACCGCCTGATCTTCCCCATCCTCAACCTCACCGGCGAGGTCATCGCCTTCGGCGGCCGGGCCCTGGACGATTCCGACCCGGCCAAGTACCTCAACAGCCCGGAAACCCCCTTGTTCGACAAGTCGGCCAATCTGTACGCCCTGAACTGGTCCCGCCAGGCCATCGTTGACAGCGGGCAGGTCGTCGTCGTGGAGGGCTACCTGGACGCCCTGATGTGCCTCCAGGAAGGTCTGCCCAACGTGGTGGCGACGTTGGGCACGGCCCTGACCGACCGCCACGTCCGCCTGCTGAGCAGGTTCGCAGGCGACGTGGTGCTGCTGTTCGATGCCGACTCTGCCGGCCAGGCGGCCGCGCAGCGGGCCATCGAAACCTTCCTGACCCAGCGGGTCAACGTTCGTGTGGCCGCCGTCCCGCAGCAGGCCGGGGGCCAGGACCAGGTCAAAGACCCCTGCGATTACGTCCTGGCCGCCGGTGGCGAGGCCATGAGGGAGCTGGTCGCCCGCGCACCGGACGCCCTGGAGTACGCCTGGCAAAGGCAGCGCGAGGCCTACATGCGGGCGGGCACGCTGGCCGAGAAGAACGCCCTGCTGGAGGAGTTCCTGAGCCTGGTCGTCTCCTGTTCGGCCTACGGCGCCATCGACGCAGTGCACCAGGGGCTGCTGGTGGCCCAGCTTGCCGAGCTGGTGGGCGTGGAGGCCGACGGGATTGCCGCCCGGATGCGCCGGCTGGCCCGACAGGTGCGGCGAGCCACGGCCCCGACCCCGCAAGGCACCTATGCTTCCGAGAACCCCCAACACCGAGCCGAGCGCTGGATACTGGGCGCCCTGCTGAACGAGCCGGAGCTGTTTGCCCAGGTCGCCGGGAAGGTCACCCCGGCTATGTTCGAGGACCCGGCGCTGAGGGCGGTGGCAGAGGAAGTGTGGCAACTGGCCGGGTCGGATCGGCTGGAACTGGCCGTGCTGTTGAGTACCGAACGCGGCCAGGAGCTGGGTGTCTTGATTACCGACCTGCAACTGGACGCCGAGCGCAGAGGCCAGCTCGACCAGACCGTTCAGGACGCCACGGAGGTCATGCTCCGGAGGCAACAGGAGCGGCAACTGGCCGAGCTGAAGGCCCGCCGCGGGGTGCGGGATCCCGAGGTGCTCAGCAAGGTCTGCGAGCGCCACCGCCAGCCGGACAAGGGGCGATTCCCCGGTGCCAGGTAGGGTCGCCTGCGGCAGCGGCGCCAGGAAATCGCCGGCCACGGCGGCCTGAAACGATTGCGACGGACGGGAAAAGCCCCGCCCAGACTTGACGGGATTGGCCGAACGCCCATAAAATGGGTTGATTACACGTCCGTGGCGACGGGAAATCCACGCCCTGAGGAAGCACGCGGATATGGCAGTGACAGACGACGAAGCCGTACGATTGCTGGTCGAGCGGGGCAAGGCCCGCGGGTACCTTACCTACGAGGAGATGAACGAGGAGCTCCCCGACGACGCCGACCCCGACAAGCTCAGCAGCCTGTTGATGACCCTCGACGAGATGGGCATCGAGCTGCTGGATGAGGCCGACGTCGATGCACGGGAGAAGTTCTCCGACGGCACCGAGCCCGCCGAGGAGGCCGACGCCGCCGACGACTCCAAGGCCCTTGCCAGCACCCTCCAAGACGAACTGGAGACCGAGCGCGGGCGCATCGACGACCCCGTGCGGATGTACCTGACGCAGATGGGCGAGATCCCGCTGCTGACCCGGGAGCAGGAGATCGCCCTGGCAAAGAAGATCGAGATGACGCGGATGCACTTCCGCCGCCGCGTGCTCGAGAGCGACTACTGCGCAGCCCAGGCGGTGGAGATCCTCCAGCAGGTCAGCGACTCGGACCTGCCCTTCGACCGCACCATGAAGGTCTCCACCGCCGAGAACCTGGCCAAGGATACCATCAGCCAGCGTATTCCGTTCAACCTCCAGACGGTGCGGCTGATCCTGGCGGCCAACCGGGCCGACTGGCAGGCGATTCGCAGCCCGCGGACCTCGGCGGCCAGGCGGCGGAAGCTGATGCGGCGCATGTGGCGCCGACGCCGACGCGTGGCCAAGCTACTGGAGGAGTTGTCCCTGCGGACCTCGCGCATCCAGCCGCTGATGAAGAAGCTTGTCCACATCTCCAAGAAAACGGACGAACTCCAGCGCGCCATCGCCTCGGCCAAGGAAAACCGCACCCCGGCGGAGGAACTGGCCGTCATGCGCCAAGAGCTGGAAGGCCTTATCGACCTGGTGATGGAAGAGCCGGACCTGCTCCGCAAGCGGGTCAAGGCCATCCAAAAGGTCTTCAACGATTACGAACAGGCCAAGCGGGAACTGTCCGGCGGGAACCTTCGGCTGGTGGTCTCCATAGCCAAGAAGTACCGCAATCGCGGGTTGAGCTTCCTGGACATCATCCAGGAGGGCAATACCGGCCTGATGCGGGCGGTGGACAAGTACGAGTATCGCCGCGGATACAAGTTCAGCACCTACGCCACATGGTGGATCCGCCAGGCCATCACCCGCGCCATCGCCGACCACGCCCGCACCATCCGCATACCCGTGCACATGATCGAAACCATGTCCAAGTTGCGGAACATCGCCAAGCGACTGGTGCAGCAACTTG
The DNA here is from genome assembly GCA_002049885.1 of Planctomycetales bacterium 4484_123. Taxonomy (GTDB): domain Bacteria; phylum Planctomycetota; class Phycisphaerae; order SM23-33; family SM23-33; genus MVCS01. The sequence goes on from MVCS01000049.1 coordinate 9,768, forward strand.
GACGAGAGCCCACCATCGAGGAAATCGCCCGCGAGGCGGGCATGACCATCTCCGAGGCCCGCAGGGTGATGAAGATCTCCCGACACCCCATCAGCCTCGACCGGCCCGTCGGCGAAAGCGAAGACTCCTACTTCGGCGACTTCATCGAGGATGAGACCGCCGAGAACCCGGTGGAGTCCGCCGGCAGCGAGATGCTCAAGGAACGCATCGAAGAGGTCCTCAAGACCCTCACCTACCGCGAGCGGGAGATCATCAAGCTGCGCTACGGCATCGGCGACGGGTACACCTATACGCTCGAAGAGGTCGGCCGGATCTTCAAGGTCACCCGCGAGCGGGTCCGCCAGGTCGAGGCCAAGGCCATCCGCAAGCTCCAGCACCCCGTGCGCGCCCGGAAGCTGGAGGGCTTCCTGGAACGCAAGGCCGCCCCAAGCTAAGGCCGCCCGGCACCCAGCCCCGGCCGCGGCCCGCGCCCCCCAAGACAGGACCGACGGGCCAGTCCAGCACGCACGCCGACCGCCGGTCCCATGGCCACAGGCCCGGCCGGACC
>MVCS01000050.1 GCA_002049885.1 Planctomycetales bacterium 4484_123
ATGGCGTACAAGAAGTTCACAAGATCGGCCGACCAACTGGAGCCGGACCCACGCTTCGGCAGCAAGCTGGTGAGCAAGTTCATCAACTGCATGATGCATGACGGCAAGAAGTCCGTCGCCCGGCGCGTCTTCTACGACGCCATGGACATCATCGCGACCAAGGTCAAGGACGCCTCGCCGCTGGAGGTATTCGAGCAGGCGGTAGAGAACGTCAAGCCCATGATCGAGGTCCGCTCCAGGCGCGTCGGCGGGGCCAACTACCAAGTGCCCATGCAGGTGAACGCCAAGCGCCGGCTGTCGTTGGCGATCCGCTGGATCATCCAGGCGGTGCGGGCCGGCAAGGGCAGGCCGACGGCCCAGCGGCTGGCGGCGGAGCTGATCGCCGCTTACAACAAGGAAGGCACCGCCATGACCACGCGGGAGAACGTTCACCGCATGGCCGAGGCGAACAAGGCCTTCGCCCACTTCGCCTGGTAGGGCCGTGGGTCTCGCCGGCCGGCGCGGACAGTGGACCTGGGCGTCTGCTGACGGCTTGGTGGCCGCCGGGGTCGTTTCCGGGCGGGCCCTGGGCGCGGCTTGGGCTGTACCGCCGGGCCGGTGTTTGACGATTATTCTGGAAAACGGGCCGGCCTGTGTAAGGCCGGCGGAGGTGTGGATATTCAATGACCCGTGAGGGGGCGGCGCGGGCGGATTTGTCCGCCTCGGCGAGGGGTCACCCCGGTCGTATGGGCCGGGGCTCAGGTGAGGTCCGGCGGCGGGGCCGTCCCCTTCCCCGGGCCGGTGAGATAAAAACAGAGGCCAATCCGGGCCCGGCGCCACTTGGGGCCGGCGACAGCCCGGCCCGGGACCCGATCAGCGGGTGCCCGGAGCCTCTTCGGGCCGGCTTGCCTCAAAGCCGGTCAGGGCGGCCGGGGAGGTCCGTGGCCGGGCGGTCGCGGGCCTTGGGACGGCCGATATCCCCGGGTCGCCAGAGGCCGCAGCAGTCCTGCCGAGCGGTTCTCAGCACCCCTGGTTGGTCCGCCGACGGGCGGGTGCGTAACGGTCCTTGAGCGGCGCGTGCCCCGCCTGCGGGCAATTGTGCAGTCTTGTTATGAAGAAGGACTTACAACTCGTTCGCAACATTGGCATCACGGCCCATATCGATGCCGGCAAGACCACCGTCACCGAGCGGGTCCTGTACTTCACCGGCAAGAGCCACAAGATCGGCGAGGTGCACGACGGCACGGCGGTGATGGACTACCTCGCCGAAGAGCAGCAGCGCGGCATCACCATCACCTCGGCGGCGACCACCTGCCCCTGGAAGGGCCACACCATCAACCTCATCGACACCCCCGGGCACGTGGACTTCACCATCGAGGTGGAGCGCTCCCTGCGGGTGCTGGACGGGGCGGTGGTGGTCTTTTGCGGGGTGGGGGGCGTGGAGGCCCAGAGCGAGACGGTCTGGCACCAGGCGGACCGGTACCAGGTATCGCGCCTGTGTTTCGTCAACAAGATGGACCGGGTCGGGGCTGACTTCGATCTGGTGGTGGGCGAGGTCCGCGACCGCCTTGGCGGCAACCCGGTGCCGCTGCAACTGCCCATGGGTGCCGGCGACGACTTCGCCGGGCAGATAGACCTCCTGGAGCAGAAGGCCTACTTCTACGAGCCCGCGGCGATCGCCACCACCTTGCGGGTGGGAGAGATTCCCCCCCAGTATGCCGCCGCCGCCCGGGCCGGCTGGAGCGCCCTGGTGGAGGCCGTCGCCGAGGTGGACGACGAGCTGATGGGCAAGTACGTGCAGGAAGAGCCCATCGGCCCCGAGGATCTCGCGGCGGCCATCCGTCGGGCGGTGATCGCCAACCGGCTGCACCCGGTGCTTTGCGGTTCGGCCCTGCGGCACATGGGCATCCGGCCGCTGCTGGACGCGGTCTGCGCGTACCTGCCTTCCCCTCTGGACATGCCGCCGGTGGAGGGCGTGACACCCGGGCGGGCCGGCAAGCCCGTGCAACGCGCCCCGCGCGAGGACGAGCCCATGGCTGCGCTGGTCTTCAAGGTCGTCGCCGACCGCCACGGCGACCTGTACTTCGTGCGCATCTACAGCGGCACGCTGAAGGCCGGCACGCGGGTGCTGAACGCCACCCGCGGCAAGAAGGAGATCGTCTCACGTATCTGGGAGATGCACGCCAACCAGCGCATCCGCCGGGAGTCGGCCAGGGCGGGCGACATCGTGGCCCTGGTCGGGCCCAAGCACAGCCTCACCGGGGACACCCTCTGCGAGACGCGAGAGCCGGTCGTGCTGGAGCGGATGGATTTCCCCGAGCCGGTCATCTCCATGTCCATCGAGCCGGCCAGTGCCGGTGACAGGAACCGCCTGGCGGACGCCCTGGCGGCCTTGCGGCGGGAGGACCCGACCTTCCGCTATGCCGTGGACCGCGAGACCGGTCAGATGCTGATGCACGGCATGGGGGAGCTGCACCTTGAGGTATTGCACCACAAGTTGCGGGACATGGGGTTGGCGGTGAGGGTGGGCAGGCCGCGGGTGGCCTACAGGGAGACCATCACGGCCGTCGGCGAGGCCGAGGGGCGCTTCATCCGCCAGTTCGGCGGCCGGGGGCAGTACGCGGTGGTCAGCCTCCGCGTGGAGCCATTCACCCCCACCGAAGGCGGCGAGTCGATTGTCTTTGCCAGCCAGGTCCGCCAGGGCGCGGTGCCGACGGAGTTCATCCCCGCGGTGGAGGAGGGTGTGCGGGATGCGGCGACCAGTGGGCCCCTGGCTGGTTATCCCTTGGTGGATATTGCGGTTACGCTCCTGGACGGGAAGCATCACCCGGTGGACTCTTCGGAGATGGCCTTCGCCCGTGCCGGGGCAGTGGCCTTTGTGGCGGCGGTGGAGCGGGCCTCACCGGTCTTCCTGGAGCCGATCATGCTCCTGGAGGTCGTCACCCCGGAGTCGTACCTGGGGGCCGTCACCGGCGACCTTAACGCCCGGCGGGCGGAGATCCTGCGCATGGATGCCCGCGGCGGCTACCGCAAGCTGACGGCGGAGGTGCCGCTGGCGTCCATGTTTGGCTATGCCACGGTCCTTCGGAGCCTCACCCAGGGCCGGGGCTCCTACAGCATGGAGCCGCTGCGGTACGGCGTGGTGCCGGCTGAGATCGCGGCGAAGCTGGCCTGATGGTGGGCAAGCGCCATGCCGATGCTTGAGAAAAGTTGAAAAAAAAGGCACTGTATGATTGACAGCCAGGCTGGTTTGAGTATCCTTACGAGACTCTGCAATCTGGCTCTCCAACGACGCTAAACAGGCCGTATTGGAGACGTTGCGTATGGTCCAGGACCGAATACGCATTCGGATGGAAGCCTATGACCACCGGACCTTGGATACCTCGGCCCGGGAGATCGTCGAGCACGCCCAGCGGACCGGGGCGCGGGTGCGGGGCCCGATCCCGCTGCCCACCAGGATAGAACGCTACACGGTGCTGCGCTCCCCGCACGTGGACAAGAAGTCGAGGGAACAGTTCGAGATGAGAACGCACAAGCGCATCATCGATATCTACGAACCCACGGTCCGCACCATCGAGGCCCTCAACCGACTGGTGGTCCCGGCGGGCGTGTTCGTGAAGATCAAGGCATAGGCTGGCCGGAGCATTCAGCGAGGCGACGAAAAGGCGCAGGCGATGTATCCCGCGTTGATAGGCAGAAAGGTCGGCATGACGCAGATATTCGACGAGGCGGGCAACGTCCAGCCCGTCACCGTCGTCCAGGCCGGCCCCTGCGTGGTGCTCCAGATCAAGAGGATGCAAACCGACGGCTACGATGCCGTGCAGATCGGCTACGAGGACGTGCGCCCGCAGCGGGCGACCCGGCCGGCGGTCGGCCATGCCGCCCGCGCGGGGACCTGGCCCAAGAAGGTCATCCGCGAGGTGCGCCTGACTGAGGCTGCCGAGGGCGTCGAGGTCGGCCAGACCCTCACGGTCAAGCTCTTCCAGGACGTGGCCTACGTGGACGTCACCGGCACGAGCAAGGGCAAGGGCTTCGCCGGCGTGATGAAGCGGCACAACTTCCGCGGGCAGTCCGCCAGTCACGGCACCGAGCGCAAGCACCGCAGCCCCGGGTCGATCTCCAGCCACGGCACGGACCTCGGCCACGGCGGGAACATCAAGAAGGGCAAGCGCATGGCCGGGCACATGGGCGCGGCCCGCTGCACCAGCCGGAACCATCGCCTCCTGGGCGTTGATGTGGAAAACAACCTGCTGTTGATCAAGGGCTCCCTGCCCGGGGCCAACGGCGGATACCTGTTCGTAACAAGGTCGCACACGGCAAGAGTCAAAAAGGCCTGAGCGGCAGACGAGGTGACCTGAGTGTTGCAGGTGCCGGTTTACAATACACGCGGCGAGCAGATCGACATGCTCGAGGTGGACGAGGCGCGCTTCGGCACGCGCGTCAACGCGGCGTTGTTGAAGCAGGCAGTCGTGGCCTACCACGCCAACTCCCACCAGGGCACCGCCACCACCCGCGGCCGGAGCCAGGTGGCCGGGGCGGGCCGGAAACTGTTTCGCCAAAAGGGCACCGGCCGGGCCCGACGCGGCAACCTGCGCACCAATGTCCTCCGCGGCGGGGGGGTGGCCTTCGCCAAGGTCGGACAGCGGCCGAGAAAGCGCCTGAGCCGGAAGATGCGCCACAGGGCCTTGGCTTCGGCCATCCTGGCCAAGCTGCTGGGCGGCGACCTGCTGGTGGTGGACGGCCTGAAGCTCGCCGAGCCCAAGACTCGAGCGGTGGCCGAGGTGCTGGCCAACCTCCGCATCCGCCGCTCTTGCCTGTTGGCCCTGCCTGAGAATGATGAGGTGCTCTTCAAGAGCGCCCGGAACATCCCGGATGTGACCGTTCGGGTGGTCGCGGAGCTGAACGCCTACGACGTTGCCACCCGCCAGAAGATGCTGTTGACCCGCCAGGCCATGGCCGCGCTGCTGGAGGCGCCGTTTGCGGCGGGTCGGTCGGCCGGGGAGGCCTAGCCGGCTTCCCGGGCGGCCTGGGGACCGGCGGGTCCGCAGGCCCGGCGGGGTGGGTTGGCTTGAGATGGAAAACGACATATACAACGTGATAGTCAGGCCGCTGGTGACCGAGAAGGGCACGCACCAGTCGCAGGCCCTCAACGCCTATGCCTTCCAGGTAAACCCGGAGGCCAACAAGGCGCAGATCCGGCAGGCGGTCGAGAAGATTTACGGCGTGAAGGTGCTGGAGGTCCGCACCGCCAACCGTCGCGGCAAGCCGCGGCGAGTGGGATACAAGCGCGGCAAGACCAGCCGGTGGAAAAAGGCGGTGGTGGTGCTTCACCCGGACCACCACATCGACCTGTTCTAGGACCATCTGAGGCAGTCATGGCGGTACGCCAATACAGACCGACATCCGCGGGGCGGCGCAAGGGCAGCGTCAACCTCCACCAGGAGCTGACCAGCAAGAAGCCCGAAAAGTCGCTGCTGCGCCCCTTGCCGAAGAAGGGCGGGCGCAACAACCAGGGCGTCACCACCGTGCGCTTCCGCGGAGGGGGCCACAAGCGCCTGTACCGCGTCATCGACTTCAAGCGCGACAAGGACGGGGTGGAGGGCACGGTGGCTTCCATCGAGTACGACCCCAACCGCTCCTGCCACATCGCCCTGGTGAAGTACGCCGACGGGGAGAAGCGATACATCCTGGCCCCCCTGGGCCTGAAGGTGGGCCAGAAGATATATTCCGGCGAGGGCGCTGAGCCCCGGCTGGGCAACTGCCTGCCCCTCAGCAGGATCCCCACCGGCCTGACGCTGCACAACATCGAGATGCGGCCGGGCCAGGGCGGCAAGCTGGTCCGGGCCGCTGGCGGGGCGGCCAGACTGTCGGCCAAAGAAGGCGGCCACGCCGTACTCATCCTGCCCTCCGGCGAGATGCGCATGGTGGACGTCCGCTGCCGGGCCACCATCGGGCAACTGGGCAATCTGGACCACGGCAACGTGCGGTTGGGCAAGGCCGGGCGGAAGCGGCACCTTGGCCGCAGACCGCACGTTCGCGGCACGGCCCAGAACCCCGTTTCCCACCCCATGGGCGGCGGCGAAGGTCGCCGGGCCGGGGGCCGGCAGCCGTGCAGCCCCACAGGGCGGCCCGCCAAGGGCGGCAGGACGCGCAGGAAACGCAGGCCCTCCGACAAGCTCATCCTCCGCCGCCGGCGGACCAGACGCTACGGCGAGGCGAAGATACGCAAGTGACAGCGATGCGGGACGGGTCATGGCCAGGAGTCTGAAAAAAGGTCCGTACGTGGACGAGAAGCTCTTCCGGAAGGTGATGCGCCAGAAGGAAGCCGGCACGCGCCAGCCCATCCGTACCTGGGCCAGGGCCTGCACCATAGTGCCGGAGTTCGTGGGCCACACCTTCGAGGTGCACAACGGAAAGGTCTTCCACCGAGTATTCGTCACCGAGGACATGGTGGGCCACAAGCTGGGCGAGTTCAGCCCCACGCGCGTCTTCCGCGGGCACACCGAGGCCAGGCGGCGGCGTGGGTGAGGAGTTGACCATGGCCTGGAGAGCGGTGCACAGGTTCGCCCGGATCAGCCCCACCAAGGTGCGCCCGGTGGTGGACATGATTCGTGGGCGCCCCGTGGACGAGGCCCTGAACATCCTGAAGTTCACCCCCAACCGGGCGGCGGTAGTGGTCGGCAAGGCCCTTGCCAGCGCGGTGGCCAACGCCAACGAGGCCGAGGCGGATGTGGAGTTGCTGTACGTCAAGGAGGCCTTCGTGGACGCCGCGCCCACCATCCGGCGGTGGCGCTTCAAGGATCGCGGGCGGGTCTTCCCGGTCCGCAAGCGCAACAGCCATGTAACCATCGTGGTCGAGGAAGAGACCGAAGGCTAGGGCGGCATAGCAACATGGGTCAGAAAGTATCGCCAATCGGGTTTCGCACGGGCATCCGGCTGCCTTGGAAGAGCAAGTGGATCGCGCCCAAGAGCAACTACGGCGAGTTCCTCGTCGAGGACTACCTGATCCGCAAGTTCATCGACGACCGCCTGAACCGCCAGCCGCCTTACGCCGCCATCAGCAACGTGACCATCGAGCGCACGCGTGAGGAGGTGAAGGTGACCGTCAGGACGGCCCGGCCGGGGCTGGTCATAGGTCCCCGCGGGGCCGAGGTGGAGAAGCTCAAGGAGGCCCTGGAAGACCTCACCAACCGCCGCGTGAACGTCGAGGTCAAGGAGATCGCCAAGCCGGACCTGGACGCCCAACTGGCCGCCGAGGCCATCGCCGAGCAGCTCAAGCGGCGCGCCAGTTTCCGACGCACGGTCAAGCAGCGGGCCGAGGCCATCATGCAGGCCGGGGCCAAGGGCGTGAAGATTCAGGTCTCCGGCCGGTTGGGCGGGGCCGAGATGAGCCGGAGCATGAAGCAGATTATGGGCTCCATCCCGCTTCAGACGCTGGACGCCGACGTGGACTATGGTTTCGCGCCGAGTTTTACCACCTACGGCGCGTTGGGTGTGAAGGTATGGATTTACCGCGGCCGGTTTGACGAGCAGAAGGAAGAGGAGCAGGTGCCCCCGCCGCGGAGCCGGCCGCGGAGACGTGAAGGTCGCGGCCCGCGGCGCGGCGCCGGCGGCGGGCCCAGGGCTGGGGCCTCTGGCCGCTC
>MVCS01000051.1 GCA_002049885.1 Planctomycetales bacterium 4484_123
GTCCAGCCCGAAGGGCACCTCGCGCAGCAGGAAGTACCGGAACACGTCGCGGTGATACTGCTGGCAAAACTCCGTGATGGCCTGGCGGGAGATGAAGTTGCCCAGGCTCTTGGACATCTTCTTGCCCTCGGCAGTCCACCAGCCGTGGGCGAAGACGGTCTTGGGCAGGGGTACGTCAAGGGCCATCAACATGCAGGGCCAGTACACCGTGTGGAACCAGAGGATGTCCTTGCCGATCAGTTGCAGGTCTGCTGGCCAGTACTTCATCCATTTCCCGTCGTACTCGTCGCCGACCTCTGGCCAGCCCAGGGCGGTGATGTAGTTGCTGAGGGCGTCGATCCAGACGTACACGCGATGGGACGGGTCGTTGGGCATGGGGATGCCCCAGGTGGCCGTGCTGCGGGAGATGCTCAGGTCTTCCACGCCGGCGGCGACCTTGCTGACCACCTCGTTGCGGCGGGCCTCGGGCTGGATGAACTCCGGGTGGGCCTCGATGTGGGCCAGCAGCTTGTCGGCCCAGTCGCCGAGGCGGAAGAAGTAGCTGGGCTCGGCGTACCTCTCCAGCGGCCGGCCGCTGATGGGACTGCGGTACTCGTTGTCCTTGGCCGTCTGCTCGGTGACGAATTCCTCCTGGCCGGGGTCGTACCAGCCTTCGTACTTGCCCAGGTATATCTGCCCGCGGTCCAGCAGTTGCTGGATGATGCTCTGGACCCTCTTGGTGTGCCGGGGCTCAGTGGTGCGGATGAAATCGTCGTGGGAGATGTTGAGGAACTCCCAGAAGCTGCGGAACATCTGGCAGTACTCGTCGCAGTGGGCTTGGGGGTCCACGTCCCGCTCGGCGGCAGCGACCGCGACCTTGGAGGCGTTCTCGTCCGTGCCGGTCAGGAAACGGACGTCCCGGCCCTGGGCGCGGTGGTATCGGGCCAGCACATCCGCGGCGATGGTGGTGTAGGAGTGGCCGATGTGCGGCTCATCGTTGACGTAGTAAATCGGCGTGGTGACGTAAAAGGTCTCGCTCATCCTTCGTGCACCTCATGAGGCCTCGGAAAGCCTACAGCATCGCTGGCCGTGCGCAAAAGTCAACACGTCGCCGCCCATAGCTGTGCCCGGTTTTGCTCCAGGATAGTCTTCGCGGAAGACCAGTCGAGCGCGCCCTGCTGGCGCGCCCTGCTGGCCTGGACGCAATTCGGGTGTTGGGCAGGGGCTGAATCGGGGGCTACTGCGGATTGCCGGACTGGCCGGCCTGGGGGCCTCGGTCCTGGGGGCGTTTTTTCTTGCGGCGGCGGGGACGCCGCTTGCGGCGCTTGGCCTGCTTGGGCTGCTGTGGCTCGGCCTGTTTGGATGGACGGCCGGCGGCCGGCTGGTTGCGGGCCTCGGCGGCTTGGGCCGGCCTTGCTGCCTGGGCCGATGCGGGTTTCTTCTTTCGCCGCCCCCGGCGCCGGCGGGTGGACTTCCGGCCCTTCGGGCTGGAGGCCTGTTGGCTGGCAGCCTCGTCCTCGGGCAGACCGATCCTCTCCAGCACCTCGTCCAGCTCGGCCGGCGCGGGCCGGGGCGAGGTTGGCGGGGTCGGGCTCTCGCGGACCTGGGCCTCTGGCCGGGTGGATGGAGGCTGTTCGGGTGGCGGCGGGGCGGGCAGGCCGCGCTCGACGATGTCCTCGTTGGCCACGACGAGGTGGCTGTTGTCCGGCAGCACCAGCCGGACGAGCTGGGCGAGGATCTGGCTGTCGATCACCCGGCCCACGACGCCCTCGGCGGTGCGGACCCAGGTGTTCTTCTTCGGCAGGCGGGAGAGCAATTCTTCGTAGGTGGCGTCCTCATAGCGCAGGCAGCACATCAACCGGCCGCAGCGGCCGGAAATCTTGGTCGGGTCCAGGGTGGCCTTTTGCGTCTTGGCCATCCGCATGGAGATGGGCTGGAGGAACTTCAGGAAGCTCTGACAGCAGCAGCGCATGCCGCAGCGCTCGTAGTCTGCCACCAACCTGGCCTCGTCCCTGGCCCCCACTTGTCGCATCTCGATGCGGGTGTGATATCTGCCGGCCAGTCGGCGCACCAGCTCGCGGAAGTCCACGCGGCGCTCGGCGGTGAAGTAGAAGACGATGCGCTCCCCTCCGAGCAGGTGTTCCACGGCGACGAGGCGCATTTCCAGATTGAGCTGGCGGATCTGCTCTCGACAGAACGCGCTCTTGTCGGCGGTGGCGCGGTCCAGGTGGTGCTGGTCGTTGAGGTCCTGCGGGTTGGCTTGCCGCAGGACCTTGCCGGTGCGGTTGACGGGATACTCGGCCCCGTTGGCCTGGATGTAATTCTCCAGCGCCGCGCGCGGAATGAACTCGCGCGCCGGGCCGGTCCCGACGTTGATGAGCACGCGGGCCAGCTCCGTCCCTCGCTGCGTGCGCACCACCAGGGCCGTCCCGCTGGCCGGCGGCGGGTCGAGGTGGTGGGGCAGGACGGCGATGTGCCCCATGCGCCCGTAGCGGACCACCACCAGCTTCTCCTCCGGCTGGCTGTCCTGCCCCGGGGTGGGAGGGGCATCCGTGGTTTTTGTCTGCTCGCCCATGTTGCCCATCAGAGCCCGGCTGGCCCGGCAAGCACGAGGTCGCCCCGGCAGACTCCGCCCTGCACCTCATGCCGCGCCCGCCACCGGGATTATACCATTTCGGCCGGGCCGGCCCCAGGGCCTCGGCAGGGTCCTTGGGCCGCACCGGAGACCGCCGAGGGGTAGCTTGCTTGAGCCGGGCTGCCTTGGCCGCAGGCGACCAAGTGTTATCGGTCGGGGGAGGTCGGGCTGTTCTTGGCCGGGCCTGTTACCGAGGCAATATGGCTGACGTGGATGTGGAGGTTCACGGCGGGGGCGGCGTGAAAGCCGATGCGCTCGGTGCCGAACTGCCCGCTGATGCGAGTCCCGTCGCGCAGGGTGAGTTTGACCTGCCCGGGCGAGACGGCGCTGAACTCGGCCTTCGCCACCTCGCCGATGCGGGCCACCACCTTGCCCAGCTTGGTTTGTACGGTCCAGCTCGGGTCGGCCAGTTGGCCCAGCAGGACATCCCCGTTTCGCAGCGTCAGCCGGTCGTGTCGCTGGTGGTCTTCCTCCCTCGGCGGCATGATGAATCGGCGGACGCGCTGCCGCGGCACGTCCATGGGCAGTTTCATGGACAATCTCAGCTTGACGCGCGGGTCGGCCAGCAGGCCCGAAAGCACCGAGCCGTTTTGGAAGATCGCCCGGTGCAGTCCGCCGTTGGGGGTATCCAGTTCGATGGCACGGAGTTCGTTGGCCGGCAAGTGCACCTCGCCGTGGGCGGTGAGGAACTTGAAGGTGAGCCCTTGATGGTCGAAGGCCAACCTGGCCCCGCCGCGCAGCACCACCATGGCGCGCGTTTGCGGGATTTCCTCCGGCCTCTCCGGCGATATGCGAAAAGAGAGCTGCCTCAGGTCGGCGGGAGAGACCTTCAGCTCGTTCCCGCTTCCCATGTGCAGCACGATTGGCCCGCTGACGAGCTCACCGGCGACGACCTGCCCGTCCGTCAGCACGGCCAGCAGCCTCTCGGTCGAGCCCGACGGCCTGGCCAAGCCGATCAGTTCGGCAGCGGCCAGGTTGACCTCGCCGAACTCGGTCTTCAGCACGAAGCGGCGGTTGGCGATGCGTCCGCGGAGGCGGCCGCCGCTGACCGGCACGATCAGGTCGGCCTCCTGGCTGCGGTCCAGCTCCACCGAGCCCGCCAGGAGCGGTATTCCGGGCATGTTCAACAGGATGCGACGCAGCTCTGGTGGCACTCCGCGCAGCTCGCGCGTGGGCTTGAAGTTTTGCAGGAACTCGGCCGCCCGGGCGAAGGGGCGGCGTTGGGCCTCGAAGAAACACAGTGCCACGGCCCGGCGCGGCGGGATGGTCAGTCGGATGCGGTAGTGGAGATCGTCGCTGTGCGGGCGGAACTCGAGCCGCGGCTTGAGTTTTGCCGAGGCCATGGCGAAGACGTGCACCACGGCCGGTCTGGGCGAGCCGGGCGCTCCGGCGGTGACGATGCCCCAATCCTTCCCGCTGAGTTGGGCCTTGCCGGAGGTGGTCCGCGTGTTGCTGGTGGCCTCGCCCATGTCGAAGTAGTAGAGCACGGCCAGCGTCACCTTCTCCGCGCCGGTGTTTTCGAAGATGTCGATCCAGCGGCAGTAGCCGGCCTGTCTGTTGATACGGATGCGGCGGGAGACGGCCACGCTGCCTTGTCGCCAGGGGCCGATCTCGATCTCGCTGCCGTCCTTGCTCAGCCTCGCCGAGCCGTAGGAGGGGAAGGAGGCGGTGTTGACCCGAAGCTGCATGCCCCCGTCGTAGGCGTCGTTGGTGCCGTCGGCGATGCCGCCGTTGCCGGCGATGTCCCAGCGGAAGCCGAGGGCATCGGTCCGGACCCAGGGAAAGGAGACGGTCGTGCCGGCAGGGATGTGGATGTTGCCCTGGCTGGCCGAGAGCACCGCGGCCGATGCCGTGAGGGTCACGAGCACCGCGACTGGCTGAAGGCAGCGTTTCATGGTTCCGGCGTCGTCCTTTCGACCTTGGGCTCGTCGGGGTCATCCCCCGAATCGAGGGATGCACTGTTCTCCAAAGAGCGGCCTGGGGGGCGGCCCTGTGCTACTGTGCGGGTTGGGCGCGCCGAGCTTCTCGAGGATGGTCCGAATCCGCTGGCGGACCTCCGGGTCGGTGTCGTCGAGGTGTTTTCGCAGCAGCGGGACTATGGGTGCCTTGAGCATCAGCAGTTTTTCCTGGGCCTCCTGGCGGTCCTTGTAACTGGGGGCCGAGAGCATCGCCACGTACTTGCTGACCAGTTTGACGATGTGTTCGGGCGGCAGGGCGTTGGGACACCGGATGCGCACGATGTGGCCGAGGTGCAGCGACAGGGTCGGGCCGGGCCTGATGGCGAACTTGAGCGTGTCCCGTTGCAGCCGGCCTCGGAGGGTCGTGCCGTCCCACAGTTTGATTTCCACCCGCGTGGGATCGTTGGCGTCGAAGGCCACGGCCAGAATGTTGGCGGCCTTGACCGGCACGGTGCCGAAGTCCGTCCGCAGCTGGTAGCCTTCGTCCACCAGGGCGCCGAAGAGCTCGTCGTCGTTGGTGAGCACGGCCCGGCTGAGCGGGGGCGCCTCGGAGGGCTCGGCGGCGAAGCGGATGGCCCGGACCATCTGCCGGGGGACTTCCAGCGGCCTGCCCAGCTTCAGAGGCAGGCGGATCTTCTCCGGCAGCAGCAGGCCGGCCAGCGTCGAGCCGTTCAGGAACCGGACCCGATGCAGGCCGTGTTCTTCCCTGTCCAGCCGGATCTCCAGCAGGTCCTTGGCCTCCAGCTCCACCTTCCCGTGTCGGGTCAGGAAGTCCAGGTGCAGGTTGGCGGCCTCGAACGCCAGCCGGTCGCCGTTGCGGAGCAGGATGAGCGGGTACTTCACGGGCATCTCTTCGGGCTTGGCCTTGGTGATCTGGTAGGAGCACTGGCGGATTCGCTCGAAGGGGATTTTCAGCATTCCGCCGGTGGGCAGTTCGAGCACCGCCGCCGGCTGCTGGAGCTTGCCGGTGACGACCTGTCCGCCCAGCAGTACGGCCCGGACGGTCTGGGCCTGGCCGACGCCGACGAACCCGACGACCTGGCTGGCCGGCAACTCAAAGGGCCCGTGCAGTGTCTGGAGGTCGTATTTCAGGTTGGCAAGCCTCCCTGCGATCCAGTCGCCGTTGAGCAGCTCGACCGCATCGCCCGTGCCGCGGCGCTCCAGCTCGATGCCCTCCAGCACGTCCCTGCAGCGGAAGTTGACGATGAGCTTCCGCACCGACGCGGGCAGGTCGCGCAGCACCTTGTTTGGGCGGAAGGCCCTCATCAGCTTCTTCAACTCCGCGACGGAGCGGCCCTGGCTGGCGAAGTAGCACAGCACGGCGGTGCCGTTGGCGGGCACCGTCACGATGTAGTCAACGTAGATGCTGTTGCCGCTGGTGCGGACGGCGGGCCGGAGGGACGACTTCGGGCCGCAGGGGATGTGAAGCACCGCCATGGGGTTGGTCGGCCCTGCGGTGATGAAGGCCCAGTCTTTCGGCCCGATGGCCCCGCCGGCCGGGCTGGCGGAGCTCGCGACGATGGTCGCCATGCCGTTGATGCAGGTGTAGATGCGCACGGGCACGGTCTTGGCGGTAGTGTCGGGGTTCAGCAAGATGTGCAGCCAGCGGGCTAACGGCCTGTCGCGGTAGACCTTGCAGCGCCGATACACGGTGATGTTGTTCCGCATCCACGGCCCGATCTCGATCTCGTCTCCGGCTGCGTTCATATGCCCCTGGCCTCCGCGCGAATACACCGTCGAGCCGAAGACGTGGCAGTACAGCCCGCTGGCGAAGACGTAATCGGTGCCTCGCTGCACCTGTAGTCCGGACTGGAGGTCCCAACGGTATCCCCCGCCGTCTCTGAGCACGGTGGTGAAGCCGACCGTGCGGCCGTCCGTGATGTGCAGCTTGGCCTGCTCGCCAGCCGCCTGTGGCGCCCAGCACAGCAGCCAGCACATGGTGGCCAGGCAGCCCAGCCGAGGCGGCGTGTCCTTTCCTGCCATGGCAGTCCCTTCCAGCCCGGGCTTCGGCCCCACCCGTCGGCGGGCTTGGCGGCCCGCGATTCATCGTAAGGCTATCCTTCAGACGCTCGGCCGGCAACCGTGGTTCCGGCTTTTCCCCTGCGCCCAGGGCTTGCAGCGGCGGGCCGATGCGGCCCGACCGCCGGTTTTAGATGTAAAAATCTGCATTGACAGATTGCCCGGGTGCGTGTATCATAAGTGCGTTACGCTCGGCTTGAGGCTCCGTGCCGTTGCCGTGGGGAAGGGCAAGGCTCTATGCCAGGCGCGGTGAGAGGACTGGTGAACGATGGAGGAACGCTTGGTGCTCCGTGCTGGCTCGACGCCGGCCGCTCGTGGTGGCTCGGTAGTTCTGGCGCGTCTTCCGATGGGGGACAACTGCCGGAAGACGATGCGGTGCTCGTTCCTCCGCTGAGACCTGCGGGCTCGACAGACCGGGCAGGTGTCTGACAAGAAATGTTGTCCTGGGCTCATTGTACCTGCGGTGTGAACTGGCCGCGGTGCGTGCCTCCGACGCTCGGCGCTCTTGTGAGCCGGAGGAAGGAAAGAGAGGAAGAGGGAAGGATGAAAGGAATGCTCAAGCTCGCCGCCTTGGTGGTTGTCCTCGTGCTGCCGGTGGCCTCGGCTCAGGCATGGCTGATCGAACAGGTCGAGCCGGCCTCGGGGGCCGGCCTTGCCGAGGCCGTCGTCGTGCCCTTCGATTGGGATCTCGGCGTGGACTTGTTCGAAATCCACAAGTATTTCCTGGTGGACGAACAGCCTTTGGTGCTGAAGTTCACGCGCGAGTCGGCCGACCAGGATACCATCCGCATTGTCGATGAGATCATCCTGAACATGTTTACCGTGCAGCAGCGCGACTGGGTGGACTATCACGTGCAATTGCTGGCCGGTCCGGGGCTGACGGTGAGCTTCATCGCGCCGGATGACGCCAGGGCCGTTCAGAAGTCCGGCGGGGCGAGCCGGTTGGGCGGCACGCCGGTCTCGGCCGGACCCGTGAGCATCAGTTGGCTGACGGCCGATCCCGCCGAGGTGGTTCCCTATGGCACCTTCG
>MVCS01000052.1 GCA_002049885.1 Planctomycetales bacterium 4484_123
CCCTCGAGCTGGCTGCGATAGATGGGCCCGCCGCCGTAGGCCGGGTCGCCCACTATCGGGTGGCCGATGTAGCTCATGTGCACGCGGAGCTGGTGTGTCCGGCCGGTCCTGGGGTGCAGCTCCAGGACGGAAAAGCCGCCACGGATGGCCCCGGTCCGGGTCAGCCTGGCCAATACGCGGTAGCGGGTGACGGCGGGCTTGACCGTCACCGTCACCGGCCGGCCGGTGGCGCGGTGGACGGCGTACCTCTCGCGTATCTTGGGATGTGCCCCGATGGGGGCGTCGATGACATCCTCGTCATGCTCGACGATACCGTGGACGATGGCCAGGTAGGTCTTGTGCACCCGGCGGAGTTCGAACTGCCGGCCCAGCCGCCACAGGGCCAGCTCGGTCTTGGCCAGCACCATCACCCCGGTGGTGTCGCGGTCCAGCCGGTGGACGATGCCCGGCCTGTACCAGCCGCCGGGGGCGGGCAGGTCTGCCAGGGGCTCGCCGCCGCCGGCGCCTTGCGCTGTTGGAAGTAGTGGGCAAGCGCGTTCAGCAGCGTGCCGGAGGGATTACCCCTGGCAGGGTGGACGATCAGCCCCGCCTGTTTGTTGACGGCAATGATGTCGTCGTCCTCGTAGATGACCTCCAGCGGGATGGGCTCGGGCGGGATGAGTTTCGGTTCCGGCTCAGGCAGCAGCATCTCGATGACGTCGCCGGTGCGAATGATATATGACGGCTTGACCGCCCGGCGGTTGACGGTCACGGCCCCGCTGCGGATGTAGTGCTGGAGGGCCGTCCGCGACATCCACCCCAGCCTCCCTGCGAGGTACTTGTCGAGCCTGCGCCCAGGCAGGGCCCGCCGGATGTCGATGCGCAGGTGCCGGAGGCCGTCCTCTTCCGGCTCCACCGCGGCCTCGATGGTCTGGAGGCCCTCGCCGGGGGGATTCTTGTGTTCTTTCTTGGCCATGATGAGGCTCGACGTCCCGACTGGCTCCGCCCCGCTCGGCTGCCCGCGCCGGGCCACCAGGCCGGCGCAGAGGAAAGCCCGCGCCTCGCAGCAGCGCGGGCTCCAATGTACCGCATTACGAAGCCCGGCGAAACGACACCCGCGGCGGCCCGGCAATGGTCCGCCGGCAAGGTGCAGCTCCGCGGCTCAGGCCTTGTCCAGCAGCTCCAGGGCCTTGTCCACCGCGCTGGCGGCGTCGGGTGCGTAGCCGTCGGCACCGATCTCGTCGGCGAAGGCCTGGGTGACCGGCGCCCCGCCTATCATGGTCTTGACCTTCAGGCCGGCCTCCTTGACGGCCTTGATGACATCGAGCATGTGAGGCATGGTGGTCGTCAGCAGGGCGCTCATGGCCACGATCTGGGCATTGTTTTCCGTAGCCGCCTGGACGAACTGTTCGGCCGCAACGTCCACGCCGCAGTCCACGACCTTCAGTCCGCCGCCCTGGAACATCATGGCCACCAGGTTCTTGCCGATGTCGTGCAGGTCGCCCTTGACGGTTCCCAGCACGGCCACCCCGCGCGACTCCACGCCGCTTTCCTTCAGTTGCGGCTCCAGCACCTCCATGCCGGCACGCATCGCCCGGGCGGCGATCAGCACCTCCGGAACGTAGATCTCGTTGTTCTTGAAGCGCTCGCCGACCACGCTCATACCGGCGATCAACCCCTTATCCAGGATCTCGCCGGGCGGCGTGCCCTCATCGAGTGCCTTGTGGGCCAGATCCACCACCGTGTCGCGATCGCCCTGAACGAGGGCGTCGGCAATCGCCTGCAGGTCAGCCATGAATACCTACCTCCAACGCTCGACGCAGAGTCAACATTTTGTGGACCCTAGTCCTTGCGGTCCTCGGCCGGCCCGACCGACACTGCCGCCAACCCGCCGGCCGGCGACGAGCCTAGCTTGATAGCCTATCGCCGTGGGGCTGTAAACCACCTTGTGAGGAAAAATGCTATTTCCCCGCCGGCTCGGAGGGCCCCGAGGCCGCTGGCCGGGTTGCCGGGGCGGACGTGGCCGCTGGCCGGGTCGGCAGCGTGGTGGCGAACTTCACCTCGCGCAGGTCGGCCAGCGCCGCAAGGCGCCGCTCGGCCTCCAGGACTGTCGGGTGGCCGCGGTTGAGCATCCGGGCGGCCTGGCTGTAGTGGTCCTCAGCGGCCTGTTTGTCCCCGGCGCTTTCGGCCAAGGCTCCCAGTCCGAAGTGGGCCTTGGCCACGTGCCGGCTCTGCTGGGGGTAGCGCGTCAGGACGAGGTTGTAGAGTTCCTCGGCCTTGCGCCGGGCCTCGTCGGCCTCGGAACTCGAGGAGCGGATGAGGGCACCGACGTACTTGCGGCTCCACAGGTCGGCGGCGGCGATGGCGGCATTGGCGGCCGTGAGAGGGTCGCGGGCGGTCTCGGCCAACTCCGCCAGGCCCTTCAGCCGTTGGTCATCCTTCATGGACGCGTCGCGGGTGAGCTCGGCGTAGCGCACGCGCTCGGCGTAGAGAGCCTGTCTGCGGCTGCTGCGAACCCGGGTGACGATCAGCACTACCAGCCCCGCCGCTATCACGCCGGTGAGCATCCACGTGCCGTAGCGGCTGAAAAACTCCCTGAGCTGCACCAGCTCGCGGGCGAGGACGTTTTCCTTCAACTCGTGGCGGCGTCTGGCCTTCATTTCTTACCTTGGCCCTTCTTGCCGGCCTGGGCGGCGGGGATTCGCCCCGTGGTCCACAGTTGCACCTTGATGCTGCAGTTGTGGAACAGGCCGCCCTGGGAGATGATGATCCGGCATCGCTCCGATTCCTTCTCGAAGTCCAGCATGATGTCGCCCTGGACGAACATGTCCGTCACCAGCACCCACCGGCTGATGGGCATATGGCGCTTGTAGAAGCGGGCAACGGCGAACTTGTCTGCACTGCCCCGGTAGAGGTGGTCCACGTAGCGGGCACCGGCCGCTGCGAAGTTCCGGCTGCGGGTCTCGTCCAGCCTGAAATTGATGGGCACCGGCAGGTCCAGGATAGGCGGGCGGGCCTGTGCCACCAATTGCACCGGCGTGCTGACCTCGCGGTAAGCCCCGCCGGAGGCGTCGATGGTATTCGCCCGGTTGTTGCAGCCGGTCAGCCACACCAGCCCGGCCAGGGCGACCCAACCGGCCATCCTTGGCGCGATCATGATTGGCCTCCTGTCAGCATGGGCGCTCTAAGCATCCGCCCTGCCGTGCAATTGTCAAGGTGATAGTGCGCACTGGCGGCACACCGCCAATAGGTGTTATCGGCGTGAAGGCCTCGGGCCGATGAGCTAAGCTGTGGCGGCGTGCCCGTCTGCGACACGCCCCAGACCGGCAGCGGCGCAGGCGAAGCGGAAAATACACAGAACCCGGTGGGCAATGGGTACGTAACATCGGCAGCGACAGCCCGGGCTGTGCGCCGGGCCGGCCGGGCCAAGTGCGAGGTTGCCCTGAGCGGCGGAGAACGGAATGGCTCACGACATCCTTCACGATTCCGTCAAGGCCCAGACGGGACGTGCCAGCCTGTTCATCATAGGCATACTGCTGGGCGGCGTGCTGGTGGTCTGCTCTTACGTCGTGCCCCTGCTGCCGGTCTTCGCCCACTGGGCCGACGAGGGGCGAAGCTTTCACGCCGACACCCTTGCCCTGGTGGGAGCCCTGCTGCTGGGGGTGCCCATCATCGTGCACGCCATAAGGGGCCTGTTGCACGGCAAGATGCACATGGACGAGCTGGTCGCGCTGGCCGTCCTGGCCTCGCTGGTGACGATGGACTACCGCACGGCCGGGGCGGTGGCGTTCTTCCTGCTGCTGGCCAACCTCGTCGAAACGCGTACCGCCCTGGGGGCCCGGGCCAGTATCGAGTCGCTGTTGCGGATCGCCCCCACGAAGGCCCACCGCCTCCAGCCGGACGGCACCGAGGAGCTGGTGGACCCCAGGGCGCTGAGCCCCGGCGATATCGTACGGGTCCGCCCGGGAGACAACATCCCCGCCGATGGCATCATCGTCGCCGGCCAGAGCTCCATCAACCAGGCGACCATCACCGGCGAGTCGCTGCCGGTGGACAAGGAGGTGGGCGACGAGGTCTTCTCCGGCACCTCCAACCAGTCCGGCGTCATCGACGTGAAGGTCACCCGGGCCGGCGAGGACACGACCCTGGGCAAGGTGCGCCGGCTCATCCTCCAGGCCCAGCGGACGCGCATTCCCATCATGCGCATCATCGACCGCTACGCCGGCTGGTACACCCCCACCATCGTGATGCTGGCCGGCATCGTGCTCTTCGCCGGCGTGCAGCGGTACGACAATGCCATGGAGCGGGCCATCACCATGCTGGTAGTGGCCTGCCCCTGTGCCCTGATCCTGGCGGTGCCGACGGCCATAGTAGCGGCGCTGTCGTGTGCGGCCCGGCTGGGAATACTCATCAAGGACGTCTCCGCCCTGGAGGTGGCACGCGACCTGACGGCCATCGTCTTCGACAAGACCGGCACGCTGACCACCGGCGAGCTGGCCGTGACGCGGATGCAGCCCGCGCCCGGCGTGGACGGGGCCGACCTGCTGGCCGTGGCCGCCTCGGTGGAGCAGATGTCCAAGCACCCGGTGGCCCAGGCGGTGGTGCAGGTGGCCCGGCGGGCCAACGTCGAACTGGCCCAGCCGGAGGACTTCGAGGAGGCCGCCGGACGCGGCGTGGGAGGCACCCTGGGCGGCAGGCAAGTCCTGGTCGGCCGGCGGGCCTGGCTGGAAGAGCGCGGCGTGGACTTCTCGCCCATGCAGGCAGCCGGCCTGGCCGAGCCGGAGGGGCTGTCCCTGCTGTACGTCGCCCGCGGCGGGGAGGTCCTGGGCTGGATCGGCCTGGAGGACCGCACCCGCCCGGAGGCCCGCAGGGCCTTCGAGGAATTGCGCGCCCTGGGCATCCGCGAGTTGGTGATGGTCACCGGCGACCGCTGGTCGGTGGCCCGCCGCGTGGCCCGGGAGATGGGCTGCACGCAGGTGCAGGCCGAGGTCCTGCCGGCCGACAAGTTGGAACTGGTCGCCGCCCTGCGCCAGGCGGGTCACCGGGTGGCGGTCGTCGGTGACGGCGTCAACGACGCCCCCGCACTGGCCGCGGGGGACCTCTCGGTGGCCATGGGGGCCGCCGGCTCCGACGTGGCCATCAACTCCGCCACCATCGCCCTGATGAACGACGACCTGGAGCGGCTGCCGTTCCTCATCCGGCTGTCCCGCCAGACCATCCGCGTGGTGCACCAGAATCTCGCCTTCGGCATCCTGTTCATCGTGACGCTGCTGGTGCTGAGCGCGATGGGCTGGCTTCAGCGCATCGGCGGCCCCATCGCGGGGGCCATGCTGCACTTTCTGGCAGCCTGTGTGGTGATCTTCAACAGTGCCCGGCTGGTGCGGTTCGGGGAGGAGCTGCACAAGCCTGCCGAGAAACAGCCCGGCCGGCAGCTCAAGGCCGAGCCGGTGCCGGCGGCGTAGGCACAGGCTCTTCGCCCGGCGGCCGGCCCTGGCCATCGGCTCGCTCTTGCGGGCGGCGGCTGTGACGCACGGGCCGGCTCGTGGCCCATCGACGGGAATGAATGCTTAGTTCAGCCGATCAAAACCTGGCGCGGCCTTGTCCTCTTGGGCACGAAGCCGAAATGGTGCCGACTGACCGGCAACAGCAGCACTATCAACGCCGCGGCGCTGGCCCCCAAGGCGGACCAGGTGACCGTTGGCGTCGCCAATCGGTGCCCCACAACATCCAGCACCACCGCCGCCGCCGAGCCCAGCAGGCTCACCAACGCCGCCGCGGCCATCAGGTAGTAGGCCCACTTCAGGCCCCGCCCGAGCCAGCCGCCGTAGAACCACAGCAACACTCCGCCCGCGGCGATGGCCAGGCCCAGGATGCTTCGCACGGCGCCGGCCAGGTCGGCCACCAGCACCAGGCCCACGAACACCCCCGCCACCCCCGCCGCCCGCACCAGGCCCGCCAGGATGGACACGCCCAGCGGTGCCCCGCCGCCGACCCTCTCCAGCTCCCGCCGCTGGAACAGGGCCATCCCCACCGCCAGGATGGCCACTATCTGGCAGCCGGCGTAGCCGGCCACCAGGGCCACGTGGGCCGGCGGGATGCGCCGGCCCTGCATGAGGGCGTCCATGGCAAAGAAGAACGAGAAGTTCGGCCAGGCCATGTATGCCGCCCGGGCCGCCAGGTTGCCGGCCGCCCAGCGATGGAAGAGGAACCGGCTGACCGCCCCCACCACGAAGAAGCCCAGGCACACCATCAGCGTCAGGAACCATCCCAGCCGGGTGGACGCGGCGATGGCCAGGGCGGCAAAGACCAGTACGCACAGCAGGCCCATGGCCAGTCCCAGCAGCAGGCTGGGCGAGATGTCCTTGCCGAAGGAGACGATCGTCCAGCCCTTGCCCACGAAGGCGATGACGCCCATGGCAGCCGACAGCAGCACCGCTGCGGCGGCCACGCTGGCCGAGACGAAGTTCCAGCCGAAGAAATAGTTGCAGAACAGTGCCGCCACCAGGGTCGCTACCAGGGCCGTCGAGCCCAGCGTGATTACCGGTATGTCCAGCGGGTCGGAGACCGCCGGCTTGACCCCGTGGCGGACCGTCATCAGGAACACCAGCGAGCAGAGGTAGTAGGCCACCACCAGTGCGGCCGAGACGCCCAGATATTTCCCCAGCACCAGCACGGCTCGGCGGACCGGCTTGGAGATGACCGTCAGCACGGTGCGGTCCTCGATCTCCCGGCTGAGCACCCCGGCGGCGCCGAAGGCCGATATGAACAGGCCCGACAGCAGCAGCGAAGAGAGCCCCAGGTTGATGAGCAACTGCTGGTCGGTCTTCTTGTATTCGGCCTTGCCCTCCCCCATGGTCCAGGCCGACAGCGGCACGTCCAGGACCAGCATGGTGAAGGTCAGCAGGATGAGCACGCCAAAGATGGGCTGGCGGATCGTCTCGACGAAGGCGTTTCGTGCGATGGCCAACAGGCGAGTCATGGGCTCTCCGCGATGCGGCGGCCGGCGGGCGCCGCCGGGCAGCCCTGCCAGGGGCCGACCTCTGCGCTTCTACGCACGCCGCCGGGGCCGGGTTGGCGATGCGGCCGAGATTTTACTGCCGCCGCCGGCGCCGGCCAAGCCCCCGGCCTGACGCGGCGAAGGTGAGCTGCACAGGAGACGCCGATGCAATCCAGCAAACGCGGACAAAGGGTGGCACTGGCAGGCCTGGCGCTGCAATTGGCGCTGGTGGGGCTGGCCATCGGTTTGTGGCTGGTGACCTCCTCGCCGGTGGGGCTGCCGGCTGTGTGGCTCCTGGCCGCCCCCCTGCTGCCCTGGGTGCTGACCGGGCTGCTGTTCCACTGTCGCTACCTCAAGCAGCGCGAAGCGGAAGAGATGGAGGAACTGGCTGCCCGCGGCACGGCGCCCGAGGGCATCTTCGCCGGCGAGGGTGAGGTTCCCCCGGCCGCCCATCGTCTGGAGTGGATGGAGCGCTACTTCGTGCCCACCGCCACGCTGCTCATCGCCGCCTACCACCTGGCCGTGGGCATCTGGATGTTCTACTGGGTCGGCGGGGCGGAGTTCCGCCCGACCGGGGCGACGGCCCCCATCTTCTTTGCCGTCGGCGGGGCATTCGCCGCCTTCCTCTTCAGCCGCTATGCCACCGGCATGGCCAAGGTCGAGGCCTGGTCGCTGCTGCGTGCCCCCGGCAGTTACCTGTTCGTCAACGCCCTGGTCCTGATACTCGTGGTGGCAACGCTCGCCCTGGAGCACTACGGCGTGGTGGGCTTCGGACGCGTCGCCGGGTACGTCCTGGCGGCCCTGATGGTGGTGGTGGGCTTCGAGCTGGTGCTGAACTTCGTGCTGGACCTGTACCGCCCGCGGGTGCCGGGAGTGGAGCGCCGCGTGGGCTACGACAGCCGGCTGCT
>MVCS01000006.1 GCA_002049885.1 Planctomycetales bacterium 4484_123
TCTCGACCACGGCGGTGTACGGCATCCCTGACCACCACCCGATATACGAGGACGACCCGCTCGAAGGCGTCGGGCCCTACGGCCAGGCCAAGGTCCGGGCCGAGCAGGTCGCCGCCAGCTTCCGCCAAAAGGGCCTGTGCGTGCCGATCCTCCGGCCGAAGTCGTTCATCGGCCCGGAGCGGCTGGGGGTGTTCGCCATCTTCTACGAGTGGGCCAAGGACGGGAAGAACTTCCCCATGATAGGCAGCGGCCGGAACCGCTACCAACTGCTGGACGTGGAGGACCTCTGCGAGGCGATATACCTGACGGCCACCCTGCCGGCCGAGGCCGTCAACGACGTGTTCAACATCGCCGCCGCGGAGTTCGGGACCATGCGGGAGGACTTCCAGGCGGTGCTCGACTACGCGGGCTTCGGCAAGCGGATCATTCCCTTCCCCGCCTGGCCGGTGATATGGGCCCTGCGGCTACTGGAAGCCCTGGGCCTCTCGCCCCTGTACAAGTGGGTGTACGAGACGGCCTGCACCGATTCGTTCGTCTCCATCGAGAAGGCCCAGCGCGTGCTCGGCTTCAGGCCGAAGTACTCCAACCAGCAGGCCCTCATCCGCAACTTCCGGTGGTACCTGGACCACTACGAGCAGTTCAAGGGGTCCTCGGGGGTCTCGCACCGGGTGCCGTGGAGGCAGGGCATCCTGGCGGCGATCAAGTGGTTCTTCTAGCCCGCCGCTGCCGCCCCGGACGCCCCGGGCGGGGCCGCAAGGGTTGCATCGACCGGCCCGTCGTCGGTCCCGACCGGGCCGCCGGCCCATCGGCAATACTATGCCGGGCCCTTGGGGGCGAGTTGTGCTATCAGCTTGCCGGCCTCACGCAGCAGGGCCTCGCGCCACGCCTGGAGCCGGGCCGGAGCGACCTCGGTCGTGCGTAACCGCTCCAGCCGGTACCGCGGGGGGGTCTTGTCGGCGGTGAGGCGGATCTCCGTGAGGACCTTCTCCAAGGCGTCGGTGCTGAGTTTCTGCTTTCGTGCCAACGCCACGAGCTTTTCACAGCGCCGGGCCAAGTCGTAGTCGGCGATGCCCTGGGCGAGCTTCAGTGCCGCCAGCGTCGGCTCGAAGTCCCACTTCGACGTGGGCACCAGCAGGGCCCGGCCACCGAACCAGAAACCGTTGAAGGCCGAGCGCGGGGCGAAGGGCCCGCCGGCGTAGGCCCCGTCGGCGCCGACTCCCCAGCAATAGAAACCAAAGGCGTACACGTCCGGTTTGGAATACCACAGCAGAACGGCCTTGTTGGGCGCGTCCCGCTTGAACTCGTCCACCATGCCCAGCATGCCGGAGCCGGACACGAGCAGGAGGCTGTCCAGCGATTGGAACAGCTCGCGTCGCTTCTCCGCGGCAAGGGCCTTGAGGGCAGCCGCCGAGGTCAGCACGGAGGCCCGTCCCTTCGCGTCGCGGATGATGCGGGCCACCTTGCCGGCCTGCTCCAGCCCGGAAGCCCGGAAGGCCCCGCCGTAGTGCAGTGCATAATTGCGCAGCCTGTACTGCCCGGCAGCCCTGACGGTCTCCTTGACCAGGGCGTCGAGTACCTCACGATACCGCTTGGTCCCCAACTGGATGTCGCGCATGCCGGCCAGGGCGGCACCGAGGGTCACCAAGGACTTGCCCGACCGGGCCTCGCCGCCAAGAAAGACGCCGTTCCTGAGCGGCGTGGTGAACCGGCCCATGGAAGGGCGGTGGTCCCTGCCCGTCAATACCGGCCCGGCCAGGTAGGTGGCATTGACGCCGAAGGCGGCAAGCCGTTTGAGCACCAGCCGGGAGAGCTGCGCCCGCCGGGGCGCCGGCAGCGCCACGGCCAGCGAACGATACGCGTCGAAGCAGTCACCCGTGGAGGCCACGCCGAAACTCCGAGCCCCCGGCCCGGCCGATTCGACAAAGCGCACCACCTCCAGCTCCACCGGCACCTTGATGGTCGTCTGGTCCAGCAGCACCCGCACCGCCCCGCGGTAGGTCCCACTGCGGGCCTTCCGAGGCACGCGCAGCCACAGGGCAAGCCACTGCACCGACCGGGCCTCGACCCCACGCAGTTCACGGGCGAGAAAGAACGGCTGAAACTCGGCTACCGCCCGGCGCACCACCACCGCCGGAGCAAGGGCATAGACGGTGCAGCTCTCGGCGGCCATGCCCGCGGCCTCGACGGCCCGGAACGGCTCGGCGGACCCACGCAGCAGACGCACCTGGCGGCAGGGCACCACGGCAAGGGCACCCAGGGCGCCCGAGCCCGCCGCCGCCAGCAACTTCAGCGGCCGGGAACGGTCCTCCGGTACGGGCACGTAGCTGCGGGAGAACCACTCGTCCCGCGGCGGGACGAAGGCCATGGCCCCCTGCTTGGTCTCCTGGTCGGTGGGAACCACCTCGCAGCGCAGAGTCTCCCGCCGGGCCAGCACGAACTGCCGGTGGTACCGCTTCAGGTCGGCGTCGAGCCGGGCGACGTACCGGCGCAGGGCCTGTTGCCGGGCGCGCGGTCCGATAACGACGGCGGCGAGCTGGCAATTGGCCAGCTCCAGCCGATTGTTGCCGGACTTCAAAGCACACTCCAGGCGTGAGACAGCCCTGGGCACGAAGGTCTTCTGGAACCACTCCGGCGTCCAGGGCTCGCCCCTGCCGGAAAACAACCCCTCGGTGGAAAGCATGGCACTGGGCCCCAGCCGGCGCCGCAGCAGGCAGCGCCCGTTGAGCCTGACGACGTACTCCAGCGGCGGGGAATACATGTAGCTGTAGTGCGTCACCCAGAACCACGCCAGGCCCATTCCCTTCTCGGAGCGGACGGTGACGGTCTCCTGGACCTTGTAGGACGGGTTCTTGCCGGCGAAGTCGCCCAGCAGCGGGTCGGGCCAGCCGGCGTGGTGAGAGAAGATTCTCGCCTCCCCGCTCCAGGCCAGGTTGCGCGCCTCAAGCTCGGCGTGCTCGAAGCCGGGCCACAGGACCTGACCCGGCGGGCCGAAGTCCAACAGCACCGCCCCTGGCGGCGCCGGGCGCGGTTCGGCCAGCCGGACGTTGTCCACCACCACCGGCTGTTGCCCGGCATTGGTGATCCTCAGGTCCACCGGCTTGGCCGGCCAGGGGCCGCGGCGGCTGCCGGCCGCCAGCGACAGAGGCAAGGCCAGGATGTCGCGTCCCGGCAAGACGTAGCCGCGGCGGGAAACGTGGCCCACCAAGTCCAGTTCCAGGCAGGCAAGGACGGGCTGAGGCTCGAAGGTGTCTATCCTCAGCCAGCCGACCTGTTTGAGGGCCCCGGCGGGGATCTTGACGGTCACGCCCGCCCCAGGCGGCAGCTCCAGCGCGCTGCGGCCTTGGGTGACGGCATCGGCTCCGGTCACGCGGGCAACCTTGCCGGTAGGCCTGAGCTTGGAGAGGTCCTCGAAACCCTCAATGACGCCCCCCTCGGCCGGGGCGGCCAGGGCCCAGCCCAAGAAGACGAACAGGCCCATCCACCCGCTGCGGTTTCCTGCCAGCCCATTACCGATGCGCATCGCCGTCCGCCTCCTGCCGCGGCCCGCGCCACCGTAACGGGACGCCCACACTGCTCCAGGTCGGCGTCCGTCCCGCACGCGCTGAATTCGCTAGACTTGGTTATTATAAGTTGCCGTATAATTGTCTTGGCAGGGCATAATAATGCCAATGATAAGGAAAACGCTGCTGGCGGCGTCGGCGGTGCTGACGGTACTTCCCGCAGGGGCCTGGGCGCAGTCGCGCTCGCGGTACATCTGGCACAACCCCAGGGTCAGGGGCCTGCGAACCCTGGGGGGGCTGTTCGGGACCGACAGTTCCGGCCTGGGCCGCATGCGACGCTACTCGGGGCCGGCCGGCAGCAACGTGCTCTCGAGCAGCGTCAGCGCATTTCAGCTTCGCCGCTTGTCCAGCCCCGGGCCCAGCGGCTCCAGCGCCGGGTCAAGCCTCAGACCACTGAGGGGACAGCACTACGGGACCATCGAGCTGAACCTTCGCGGGCTGGCGGGCAGCGACCTGCAGGGAGCTGCGCCCGATTGGAGCAAGACGCTCACCGGGTACTTCCAGACGGCCGGGTACGCCTCAGAGCTGGCGGCAAGGAAGGACAAGCCCGTCAGCTCCTTCGTGCCCACGGAGCCCAGCACGTATCAGAAATATATGCTCGCCGGCGACCGAGCGTTCCGGGCTGGCAAGTACGGCGAGGCCAGAGACCAGTTCGAGCTGGCTTTGGTCTATGCCCGCGAGTTGCCCGAGGCACGCCTGAGCATGGTGCATGCGGAGTTCGCCCTGGGGGGATACCACCTGGCGGCTGAGCATCTCCGAATGACCCTCCGGTACTTCCCGGAGCTGGCACTGGTGCACATGAGGATTCGCGACTTCTACGGCCCGGAGAAGGTCAAGGATTTCGACCGGCACCACGAGGCGCTGCTGCACGAACTGGAGCGTTCGGCGGCCAACCAGGACGGCTGGCTGTTGGCGGCCTACGTGGAGTACTTCGACGGCAAGGCGGAGCAAGCCGCCTCGGCCTTGCAGCAGGCATTCCTGAAGGCCCAAAACGACAAGGACGAGCGAACGGTCAAGGCGGCGAAGATCTTCTGGGACTCGATGGCCGTCGCGGGCAAGGTCACCGGCAGCGTTGACCCCACGGCTCCAGCGCCAAGCCCCGCCAGCCAACCCAGCAGCAAGACTACCACGGTGCCGGCTGCCGCAACGCACGAAGCGACCGACAAATCGCCCCTGAAGTGAACTGGCGGGCCCAGCCGAGCCCACCGACCCGATCCCGGCCAGTGCTAAAGTGGCAACCGGGCCGGCCCGATTACCAGAAAGTACATGCAAGTGCCGGTTATCTCCTAGGGTAAATGCGGTACAATTGTGCAAACCAGAGCGAGTGCCTCTTGCCCGGCCGGTCCGCCCGGCGGCGAGGCGGACTTTTCCGTTGCTGGCGTGACGCCGCCATCATATGGGACTCGCAACGACCGGCCGCCCCTCACTGGCCAGGAACGCCTCGAGCCTGCCCCGGCCAGCCTGGCCCCCTGTCATGATACGCTCAGAGAACAAGCCCAGGCCCGACAGTAACCAACCCAACGGCGACGGTGCCTGGCTGATGGACTTCATCGGCCAGCACCGGCTGCTGTTCAACCTCGTGGTGCACAACCTCCTCTTTGCGGTGGGCCTGATGCTGGCCTACCTGGTGTGGTACGAGGCCGCCCGGGCCGCCGGGGCCCGGTCACAGTGGTTCGTATCGCGCTACCTGGTCCAGCTTCCCTTTTTCCTGGTGGTCAAGTCGCTGATCTTCGGCCGGCTGAAGCTGTTCCGCGGCTGGTGGCAGTACGCGGGCATTCGCGACGTGACCAACATCCTGCTGGGCAGTTGGCTGTTCCTCATGGTGGCCTACTTCGTGGTGCTGCTGTTCGTCTGGCTGCCGCAGAAGTTCGAGCGCCGGCCCTGGTTCACTTACAGCGACGGCGTACTGGTGTTGGACTTCATGGCGACCGTGTTCCTGGTCTCCACGGCCCGGCTGGGAGCGAGGCTGTACCAGGAGGAGCTCCGCCCCATCTCCGATGAGGGCGTCCGCCGCGTGCTGGTGGTGGGCGCCGGCAATGCCGCCGAGACGCTGCTCCGCGAAATCCACAAGATGCGGGTGGAACGATACCGCGTTGTCGGCCTGGTGGACGACGACCCGAACAAGCGCGGCATCTTCATCCACGGCATCCCCGTGCTGGGCACCACCGACGACATCAAGCAGATCTGCCAGGAACGGAACATCGACGAAATCCTCATCGCCGTGCCCTCGGCCTCGCAGAAACAATTGCGCCGCATCATCGGGCTTTGCGAGGGCACCAAGCTGCACTTCCAGACCCTGCCGTCCATGGATGACCTCATCGACGGGCGGGTGACGGTCAGCCAGATTCGCAAGGTCGATATCCGCGACCTGCTGGGGCGGGAGGCGGTCGAGCTGAACACCGAGGCGGTGGCGCGACTACTGGCACGCCGACGAGTGCTCATCACCGGCGCCGGCGGGAGCATTGGCACCGAAATGTGCCGCCAGGTCTGCCGGTTCGGGCCGGCCCGGTTGATCCTGGTGGAGCAGGCCGAGAACAACCTCTTCGAAATCACCAACGAGCTGCGCCGGACCTTCCCCGACATCGAGGTCGCCTCGATCATCTGCGACATCTACGACCGTGACCGCGTGATGACGGTATTCGAGGCGCAGCGGCCCGATGTGGTCATCCACGCCGCCGCCCACAAGCACGTCCCGCTGATGGAGACCAATCCCTGCGAGGCCATCAAGAACAACATCTTCGGCACCAAGAACGTCGCGGACGCCGCCTGCAGGTACGGCGCGGCCGAATTCGTCCAGATCTCCACCGACAAGGCCGTCAACCCCTCCTCCATCATGGGCTGCACCAAGCGGGTGGCCGAGATTTACACCCAGGCCCTCAATGCCCGGGAAGGCTGCCGGACCCAGTTCAAGTCGGTCCGGTTTGGCAACGTGCTGGGCTCGGCCGGCTCGGTGGTGCCCATCTTCGAGCGCCAGATCCGCTCCGGCGGGCCCGTCACCGTCACCC
Source organism: Planctomycetales bacterium 4484_123 (assembly GCA_002049885.1). Taxonomy (GTDB): domain Bacteria; phylum Planctomycetota; class Phycisphaerae; order SM23-33; family SM23-33; genus MVCS01. The sequence goes on from MVCS01000006.1 coordinate 6,566, forward strand.
ACCCGGAGATGACGCGCTACTTCATGACCATCCCGGAGGCATCCCAACTGGTCCTCCAGGCCGCCGCCACCGGCGCCGGCGGGCAGATCTTCCTGCTGGACATGGGCGAGCCGGTCAAGATCCTCGACCTCGCCCGTGACATGATCACCCTCAGCGGCCTGCGCGTGGGCGAGGACATCGACATCGTCTTCACCGGCATCCGTCCGGGCGAGAAGCTCTTCGAGGAACTCCGCACCGAAGGCGAGGACATCGCCCCCACCACCCACCCGAAGGTCAAGATCTGGAAGCACCGCCCCACGGATTGGGGCCTGATTCAGCAGTCGCTCAAGGAACTCAGCGAGCTGACGAACTGCGACGACCGGGAACGCATCGTCAACGCGCTGCAGCGCATCGTGCCCGAGTTCCAGCCCCCCGCCCAGCCGGCCGACCAGGCCCCACCGTCCAGTTCCCCGGCCGCCGACGCCGGGGAAGCCCCCGTCCCGGCGGGCTGACCAGCCTGTCAGCCTGGCGCCCTGGCCGGGGACGACTCCGCCCCGGCAGCCTTCCCTTCCTCGCCGGGGGAACCGCCCGAAGGCCTCAGGAATCCCCAGCGGTGGCAAAGGTAAAACGTCGCGACCACCACCACCACGTACAGCCCCACGGCGTAGCGGGTCCGCATCAAGATGATGGCCAGTCCAACCAGGCCGTAGAACACCGACAGGCCATAGCTGATGCCCACCGTCTGCTTGACGCTCAGACCCCGGTCCACCAGTTGGTCGTACAGGTGGCTGCGGTCGCCGCCGAAGATGGGACGGCCCAGTCGAATCCGGCGTATCAGTGCCAGGGCGGTGTCCAGGATGGGCAGGCCGAAGATCATCATCGCCCCCAGCACCCACTTCAGGATGCCGCGTTCTCCGAACATCAGCATCATGGCCGCGGCGAACAACCCCATGAGCATGCTGCCGGCGTCGCCCAGGAAAATCGTCGCCGGAGAGAAATTGTAAGGCAGAAACCCCGCCACCGCCCCGGCCATCGACAGCGACGCCACCAGACGCACCGGGTCGTGCTCCTGGCTGTAGGCAAACATCGCCAAGTGCGTGGCCAGGATGAAGAACATCACCGAGATGATTCCCGTAACCCCCGAGCACAGCCCGTCCATGCCGTCCAGCAGATTGGTGGCGTTGGAAGCGCCCACCACCAGCAGCACGGTTCCCGGCACCGAGAGGACCAGCACCAGCCACTGTGGACAATCCAGCCCCGGCACGAACACCGCCACCGACTTGACCACGACCAGGATGATGTCGCGACCGATGCCGAAATGCAGCAGAATGCCGGCCGCAGCCACCTGGCCCAGGATCTTCACCACCGGCTTGATGTCCAGCAGGTCGTCGGCCAGCCCCACCACCATGACGACCCCGCCGGCCATGCCCAGGCCCAGCATCCAGTCCCGCCCCGTCTGGACGACGGGCAGCAACACGGCCAGGCCGGCCAGCCAGCCCAGATACACCGCCACCCCGCCGAGGTAGGCGATGGGGCGCTGATGAGGTTTGAGGTGCCCGTCGGGCTTGTCCACGAACCCCAGGCGCTGCGCCAGCGCACGCAGCAACGGCGTGGCAACGGCCGAGACCACGAAACTGGTCACCGCCACCCAGCCGTAGGGACCTAAGACCTGACCCAGGCCATACTTCAACTGCGATACCGCGATGGCCAAGATCTCCAACATGGACAAGCTCCGGCCTGTATGGACTTGGGCACCAAGGCCTACGGGCAAGTCGTCTAGTCTAGTATCGTGCTGAAATCTACGGGATTCCCGCAAAGCCTGTCAAATGATTCCCCCAAGCCGGCACCCAGGTCGGCCCCCCGGCCCGGCGATGCTTGAAAAGGCCCGCAGCCGCCTGCCGCAGCTCGCCGCCATGGCCGGCCAGTCGGCCAATCCTGGCCCGCCACCCGCGCTGGTGCTTTTGCTTGGCCGCAGGCCGCCGGAAATGGTTAGAATCGTTGCCGACCGTAACGGAGCTGAGGTCTGAAGTCAGTATCCTAAGGATCGGAAGCCATGACTCACAAGGCTGACGGCGTGCCGCTGTCCTGCCCGGACATCACCGACGCGGAGCGCGAGGCGGTCTTGGCGGTCCTCCGCAGTCCCCGCCTGAGCATCGGGCCGCGGGTCGAAGCCTTCGAGCGGGCGGTGGCCGAGCGCGCCGGCCGGCGGTACGGCGTTGCCGTCAACTCCGGCACCAGCGGGCTGCACCTGTGTGTCCGAGCCCTGGGCATCGGGACCGGCGACGAGGTGATCACCACGCCCTTTTCCTTCGTGGCCACCACCAACTGCCTGTTGTTCGAGGGCGCCAGGCCGGTATTCGTGGACATCGACCCGGACAGCTACAACATGGACCCCGCCGCCATCGAGGCCGCCATCACCCCGCGGACAAAGGCCATCCTGCCGGTGGAGGTCTTCGGCAACATGGCGCACTTCGCCGCCTACGAGCGCATCGCCAACGAGCACGGTCTGCTGCTGATCGAGGACTGCTGCGAGGCCCTGGGCGGGAGGCTGGGCGACCGGCCGGCCGGGAGCTTCGGGCAGTGCGGCGTCTTTGCCTTCTATCCCAACAAGCAGATCACCACCGGTGAGGGCGGCCTGGTCGTCACCGACAGCCGGGAACTGCGCGACCTGGCCGTTTCCATGCGTAACCAGGGTCGGGACACCAGCCAATGGCTCAGCCATGCCCGGCTGGGCTACAACTACCGCATGAGCGAGATCAACGCCGCACTTGGCGAAGTGCAAATGCGGCGACTGGACGAGATCCTCGCCAAGCGCCGCCAGGCCGCCCAGTGGTATCGCCAGGCCCTCGGCGACATCGACGAAATCAACCTGCCCCCCATGGCCGAGCCCGACCAGGCCAGTTGGTTCGTGTACGTCGTCCGGCTGGCCGACGAGTTCGACCGTGCCCGGCGGGACGCGGTCATGGCCCACCTGCGACGGGCGGGCATCGGCTGCGCGCCGTACTTCGTGCCCATCCACCTCCAGCCGTACATCATGGACAGGCTGGGCACGAAAGCGGGCGAGTTTCCCGTTACCGAGCGCGTCGCCGACCGCACCCTGGCCCTGCCGTTCTTCGCCAACATCACCCCCGAACACATCGACCAGGTCAGGACGGCACTGGTCGAAGCCCTCCGCGGCTAGGGCGGCATTGAACGAGCCTTTGCGGCGCTCAGGAGCGAGCATTCGTGCGACTGGTCGTGATTCGTGCAGTTCGCGGCAACCGGTTCGAACGGTTAGCGGCGGAGGTGAGGCTGTGGCTGTCTCAGCGGTGATCGAATTCCAGAAGCGCTTTGCCGAGTGGCTGGGGGTCGGCTGGGGCTTTGCCTTCTGGAAGGGCCGGGTCGCCATGTATGCCATCCTCAAGGCCATGGGCATAGGCGACGGTGACGAGGTACTGCTGCCGGGCTACACCTGCGTGATGGACGTCAACCCGGTGAAGTATCTCGGTGCCCGGCCAGTGTACGTGGACATCGAACCGGTCACCTACAACACCGACCCGGCCCTGCTGGAAGAGAAGCTCACCCCGCGCACGAAGGTCATCATCGCCCAGCACACTTACGGCCTGCCCTGCGAGATGGACGCCATCATGGACATCGCCGGCCGGCACGGCATACCCGTGGTGGAGGACTGTTGTCTGGCGATGGGCTCGAGATACAAGGGCCGGCTGTGCGGCACCTTCGGCCTGGCGGCGTATTGGTCCTTCCAATGGTCCAAGCCCTTCACCACGGGCATCGGCGGCATGGCCACCACCGACGACGGCGAGCTGGCCGGCAAGATAGACGCCCTCTGCCGGGCCGAACTCCAGAGGCCCTCCGCGGCGGCGGCGGCGATGCTGGGCCTCCAGCGGGCGACGTACCGGGCGCTGATCTACCCCCGCACCACGGCCACAGCCACCGCGGCCTTCCGCTGGCTGACGCGCAAGGGGTTGGTGATCGGCTCCTCGGCCACATGCGAGTTCCAGCCGACCATGCCGGAAGGCTTCTTCTTGGGCATGAGCGCCGGACAGGCCCGCGCTGGCCTGCGGCAAATGAGACTGTTGGAGGCGAACATCGCCCACCGGCGCCGAATGCGATCCATCTACGACGAGTTGCTGCGCCAGGCCGGCTGGGACGTGCCGGAAATCCCCGACTACATGGACCCCGTGTTGGTACGTTACCCGCTGCGGGTGGCGGACAAGGGCCGTGCCGTGGCCGAGGCCCCGGGGAGGTTCGTGGAGTTGGGCACGTGGTTCGAAAGCCCGCTGCACCCGGCCGAGACGCCCCTGGAACTGTACGACTACCATCCCGGCACCTGCCCCGTGGCCGAGGAGGCCTGCCGCCAGGTAGTCAACCTACCCACCCATCCGCGCGCCGATGAGGCCACCGCCCGCCGCAGCGTCGAATTCGTCAAAGGCATCGGCAAGCCGTGACGATGTGTAAGGCAGGACAAGGGAGGTCCCTGCAATGGCTAGCAAAGAGCCCATCCGCGATGACGACGCGCTCCGGCACGTGGCCGACAAGGTCCCCCCGGCGCCCGGCGGCACGCTGGCGGAGTTCGTGGAACACCTTCACTCCACCGGTCAGCCGGCCATCCTCGCCGCCGACGGGCGCGAGGCCTGGGTGCCCGGCGTGACCGGTGAGATGTGGCGCTTCCCCCTACACCGCACCACCTTGCCGGCCGATGAGATCGTTCCCCAATTGCTGCGCATCAAGGGCATCAAGATCGTCAGCCACTTCCTTGAACCGGACGAGCACCACCCGGCCAACTGCTTCCACTACGTGGCATCCGACCCGGAGTACTCGCTGGCATCGCTCTCCAGCAACACCCGCAGCAAGACCCGCCGCGGCCTAAGACACTTCACCATCCGCCTGACCAGCTGGGAGGAGCTGGTCGAAAAGGGCTTTCCCGCCATGGTGGACACGGAAGACCGCCACGGCTACGCCCGGCCTGCGCCGGACACCCTGGAGCGCCTGGCGGAGAAACGCCGCAACAGTCCCTTCCATGAGCTCTGGGGGGCCTGGGACGGCGACCAACTGGCCGCATGGGTCGAATGGGTGCGAGTCGAGGACTGGGCCCTCATCGGGCTGGCCTGTAGCCGCACCGACTCCCTGAAAAAGTACCCCAACAACGCTCTAATCTACGCGGCCACGAGACACTTCCTGGTCCAGCAGGCCTGCTCTTACGTCTCCTACGGTATCAGCAGCGTGCAAGCCCATTCGGACACGCTGGTCTCGCTGCACCGCTTCAAGCTCCAGATGCGGTACGAGCCTATCCCCATGCACCGGCACTTCATTCCGGCGCCACACCTGCGGCCCCTGCTTCAGTGGCGTGCGTGCTCCTGGCTGTGGGAACAGGCGGCGAGGATTCTGCCGCAAGTGGCGGCCCTGCGAAAAGTGGCCGGTATGTCGCGGCTGCTGTCCGGCAGAGAGAAGAGACCGCTGGCCTGGGCGGAAGGACTGGACTGAGACGACATCACCGACCGGCGCGACCGGTTGAGCGCTTCCCTCGCTCACAGGCCAGCAGTGCAGCGTACTGCTGCGTACAACGGTCCCGGTTGAACCGCCTTTCGAAAAGCGCCCGGGCGTTTCGGCCCCATCGGCGGATGCACTCCTTATCGTCCGCCGCGCGGCGAATCGCTTGAGCCAGGGCCACCCCGTCCTGCGGCGGGACCACCACACCACAGTGCCCCTCGCGCAGCACCCGCTCAGTGGGACAGCCTTGGCGAACACTCGCGATCACACCGCGCCCGGCGGCTAGGTAGCCCAGCACCTTCGAGGGCACGGACGTCTCGCCCGCCTCCGGGAGCAACGTCACCAGCCCCACGTCGCCAGTGGCCTGCATGTCAGGCAATAGCTCCGCCGGCTGAAAAGGCAGAAAACGCATGTTGGTCAACCCCATCTCGGCACTGCGGGATCGGAGGGTTTCTTTCACCGGCCCTTCGCCGACCACCAGCAACAAGATGTCCTCCCGGTCACGCAGGGCTTGGGCAGCGTCCAGAAGGATCTCCGCGCCACTGATGTAGCCGATAGTGCCCGCGTACAGCGCCACGAAGGTCTCCGGCGGGATGCCTTGAGATCTCCGCCAGGGGTTGTCGCGGTCGCGCGGAGTGACCTTCCGCGGATCAAGCCACAGCGGGACGACCCGAACCTTCTCCCCGTTCACGCCGCGGGCCTCAATGCCACGCTTCATGTTCTCCGAGAGCGTCACCACCACATCGCTGTGCCGACACAGCCAGGCGTCCTGGGCCCGGAGCAGACGGTACACCAGCCCCTCTCGCATCAGGCCGGCATTGCGAGCAGACTCCGGGAACAGATCGTGAATGGAATATACCACCCGCGCCCCCTTGCACTTGCTCAGTAGCCACGCCGAAAAGACGCCGAAGATGGGCGTCGAATCGTTGTAGATGGCGTCAATCCGACCCGTCGCCAAGCCGTTGATGAAACTGCTGAGCGCGAAAGTCAGATAATACCACAGTCGGCCAAGCGGACGAAACCGGGGCCGTAAGGCATGTCCGCAACGGATGACCTTGAAGCCCTTGGGATCGCGCTGGACCTGCCGGAACCGTGCTCGCCAGCCCTTATACAATGTCCCCTTGGGATGGCTGGGCCAGCCGGTCAGAACCGTCACATCGTGTCCGGCAGCAGCCAAGTCCTCGGCCAGCTCGCGAACCATCAACCCAGCCGGGGCGACCTCGGGGGGGTACAGGTAGCAGATGATCAATATCCTCATGTTCGCGACACCGTCCTCACTCACTAGGCCGTGGGCTGGCCCCGAAGCGACGTAGTAGGGCTCGTCCAAACCGCCCTCTTGTGACTGCACGGTTATCCGGCCGGGCGACTCGGCCCGCTGGCGGTTGCTGGGTCGTCGAGGCCGCCTCGGCATCGCTGATACACGTGCCGGAGGGCATGGGCCACGATGGCGATGCGGTGCAGTACCTCAGGCGGGCTGGTCAGTGTCGGCGCCCTGAGCCGCAGGTACCGCCGAGCCTTGGCCACCAGGAACGACCGCCACCTCGGCGGCACCAGGGCGGCCAACCTGCTGGCCCGATCGGGGCCTCCGGCCGCGCCGCCGCTGGCCGCCACCCTGGCAATCAGCTCACGAACGGCCCTGGGATGGAGGTATTCCGCAAGCAGCGGGTTGTCCTCCAGCACGAAGCGCGAGACATGCCCGCCGTCGTTCTCCAGAGCAGCAAATGCCGGACCGTAAGAAACGTGCTCGGCGTGGCGGGCCCGCGGCAACCTGCTCGCACGCCGGTTGGCCCTGGCCATAGCCTTCCTCACCAACCATTTGCCCCGGCGGTAGCGATAGGGCAGCGTGCGAATGAACTCCAATACCTCCAGGTCCACCAGTGGTCGGCGGACGTTCAGTCCGTGCCGCGCCAGGCTGCGGCGTTTGGGACCAAACCAGCGGACCAGTCCTTGGCTGTGCCAGAGTTCGTCCACCTGGTTATGTGGCGGCCGGCCCAGACGGCCGGCCTGAAGCGCCCGGCAGGACGCGCCAGAGAGTTCCAAGAATTCCTCCAGTCGCTCGGGATTCACGTACGGCCAAAGTACCGGCACCGCCCGCAGTGGCCGTACTGTGACACACTCCAGCACTTGCGTCTCGTGTATCAGGCCCGCCGTCAGGCCGAAACACTCGTCGCCGATGAGCACATGGTCCAATCCCAGTTCGGCGTGGATGCGGTCCCAGATGTTTTCAAAAACGGAACCGGCGGCCGCATCGGCGTCGTGCACCGACTGCCGCACCGCGTCGAGCACGTCCATCGGGTCGTACTGCACCACGTGGTGCGGCAGCCCCACCAGTGCAGCCAAACGGGCAGCCACGGCCACATCCCCCAGCCGGTGCCGTTGACCTGGCGACCGGGCGGTGTACGTTACGCTCACCAAGCCCGCAGCGCCCGCCCTGGGGAGGAAGCAAACAATAGTCCGACTGTCGTTGCCGCCGCTGAGCAACACGCCGGTCCGGCCCCGACGGGTGCAGCGCTGCACCGCCCGGTACAGCAGTTCCTCCAGTCGTTGGAGACACGCCCGTTCCCCCGGGTCGGGTGGCTCGTCGTCAATGGCAAATCGCCAAACCTGCTCCCGGCAGACCTGCCCCCCTGCAACCCGGCAAACCGTAGAGTAATCGAGCTGACCGACCCCCTCCACCAGCGTCGCCGAGCCCAAGAACTGCTTGCAAGACAACAGCGACAGCACCGCCTCGACGTTGGGCCGGCAGGGCAGATGCTCCGGCGCCACCAGGGCCTTGACCTCGGTGGCGAAATAGAATCGGCCCTCGTGAGTGCGAGTGAAGACGGGGCAGGAACACATGTGGTCGGTCACCAGGCTGACCGACCCGGCGGCGTCGTCCACGATGACGGCGGCGAAGGAACCGTTCAGCCCCGCGGCGAAGTCGGGCCAGGGACGGTTTTGATATCGCTCCAGCAGGTAAGCGGCGAAGCACGGGGCAGCCTGGGCGTCCTCGTTGTACAGCTCGCCCACCATAAGCACCCGCGGCCAGCCGCCGGGGCCGCAGGCGGTCTGCTCGGCGTCGGGGCCATAGGCAATCCGGCCCACCGCCGCCCGCGCGCCCACACTCTCGTACGTCTCCAGGCACCGCTCGCCCCGGACCTCCATCGCAGTCAGCATCGCGCGGAGATCCTGCTCGTTCACCGCGCCCTCACGGTCCAAGGCGACGATACCCGCAATGGCCGACATTACACCATCCTTCCTCGGACTGCGGTCCGGCCTATCCTTGGCGCAGGCTCGCCAGCAGGTCGATGATCCGGCCCACGTTGGTCTTCAGGTCGAAGTCTCTGACGGCGCGCCGACGGCCGGCCTGGCCGAGGCGTTGTCGCTGGGCAGGGTCAGCCAGCAGGCGAATGACCGCCTCGGCCATGGCGCCCGTGTCGAAAGGTTCGACGAGGACGCCGGTGACGCCGTCGGCGACCATCTCCGGCATCCCGCCGACGCGGAAGCCCACCACCGGCACGCCGCTGGCCTGGGCCTCCAGTGTGCTGCGAGGGCAGTTCTCCGACTCCGACGGGTGCACCATCACGTCAAAGAGATTCAACAGCGCCGGCACGTCGGTGCGGTAGCCGAGCAGCCGCACCTTGTCGCCGAGGTGCAGTTCCTGAATCCGACGGGAGACCGCCTGGGCAAACGGCTCATCCTCAGGCGTGGGCACTCCGCCGACGATCAGACACTTGACCCCCGCAACCCGAGCGGCGATGCCGGCCATGGCCTCGACGAGATGGTGCACGCCCTTCCGCGGGGTCAGGTGGGTGACGGCACCGACTACGAGCTGGTCCTGCCCGACGCCCAGCTCGGCGGCCAGGGCCTCGTCCCTGGCCCGCGGGGCGTACAGCTCGGTGTCCACACCGTTGGGGATCACGCTGATCTTCTCGCGCGGCACGCCCTTCCGGGCCAGCATGTCCGCCCCCAGGCGGACCAGGGCGATGTACCGCCGCACCCAGCGCTGCTGGGTCTTGAAGTACACGTTCCCGGCGAGCCCCAACTCACCGACGCGCAGACCCCGCATGATCAGCGCCACCGGGCAGCCGGCAATCTGGCCGGCACGAGGCATCAGCAGCATGTTCTCGCTGTTGATACAAAGGGCGTCGGCACCGGCGGCCCGGGCCAAGCCGCCAACGCGGTTGGCCAGCGCCCAGCCGCGCCGGCAGTGCCCCAGCAGCCGCGCCGGATTCGCCGTTCGCGGCGTCAGCTCCAGCGCTGGCATCACGTGGCACACGGCCCCGCGGGCTTCCAGTTCGCCCACGAAGTCGTCGCGTCTTTGGGTGACCAGCTCGACCTTGTGGTCCCGGCGCAGTGCCTCCAGGCCCAACTGCTCCATCCCCACGTTGGGGCCAATCCTCCCGCGCCACGGGTTGACGAAGAATAGCGTCCTGGTCTCACTCATTCGCTCTGAGCCCCGTCACCTGGCGGAAAACTTTGAGGGCTTTTGCTATCTGCTGGGAGGGATGGAAGCTCTTTCGCATGCATTCCTGAGCCATCCTGCCCATTTCCCGGGCCCGCTCAGGGCTGGCGACGAACTCGTTGACGCACTGGGCCAGACCTTGGTCATCCTCGACGTCGAAGAACAGCCCGGTGAGGTTGGGAACGAGCGTCTCCACGATGCCGCCAACGGGCGTGGCGGCGACGGGCTTGGCCAGGGCCATGGCCTCGAGGACGGCCCTGGGGTGACCCTCGGTGTGGCTGGGCAGCACGACGACGGTCGATGCGTTCATGAGCTGCGGCATGTCGAAGCGGAATCCCAGCCACTCGACGCGGTCGGCCACGCCGAGCCGTTCAGCCAGGGCCTGCGTCTGAGTGACGTACGACTGGTGGCCGATGGGGTCGCCGGGCAGGTACAGGACGGCGTCGTGTCCGGCATCGAGGATTCGGCGCATGGCCTTCACCGCGGTGTGCTGCCCCTTGGTGCGAATAAGTGAGGCCGGGACGATGATCCGCACCGGGCGGTCGGACTGGGGCAGTGGCGCATCCAGAGGGCGCCGGGCCATCTGGACGGTCTCGTCCACGTCGATGGGGTTGTGCAGCACGTGGACCTTGGTTGGGTCCACGCCGGCGCAGATCACCGCCGTTCGTGTGGCGTGAGAGACGGCGAAAACGGCTGCGCAGCGCCTCCGGCACAGCCACTTGCCGTACCAGGGCATCATGTCCGGCGTGTACCAGCCGCGGAGGTGGACCACCGTCGGCACGTGCCGAAGAGCACGGATAGTCCCCACGATGAACGCGCCCTTGAAGTTATTGCTGCTGACGACATCGACTTCGAGTTCCTTCAAGAGCCGTTCGGCGCGTCTGTGGACCGTCACCAGATTTGGCAGCGACCGCAGCAGGCGCCATGCCCGCTGCAACGGCCGGCCCTGCCCGCCGATCTGCCGCACCGCCGGCCCCGCCTCGGGACACAGGACGTGATAGTCCAATCCTGCCTGGCGGGCGGCGGCGGCAAAGGCATCGCAGCAACCATAGGGATCCACGATGGCGACCCCGACGTGCTGCTTCAGCCGGGTGGCGAATTCCACCACGCTGCGCGAGGCCCCGCCGTAGTGCGTTACGAATTCAAAGAAGGCGACCTTCATCTCTGGCACGTGTGAAGGCTGCCGGGCCGGCACCGCGTCACTCCGACGGGGACGCTCCCAGCGGACCGGCGTATTGAGGCTCGATCTCCGGTGTCGGCTCCGCCACCGCCTCGGCGCCATGGTCGCCGGTCTCCGCCGCCCACTTCAGGCGTGCAGAGAAGCCGATCATGGCCGCCATGAGCATGGAGGGCATCTTCTCCACCGGCAGCACACGGAAGAGGCAGTGGACCAGAAACGCTATCACCATGGCGCTGGCGGCGTTCAGCATCCGCCGCAGCCTCCTGTCATCCCGGAACCACTTGGACAGCTTCCGCAGGCGGAAGTACAGCACGCCCACAAAGGTCAGATACAGCGCCAGGCCAGGCAGGCCGGTGGAGAATAACAGCTCGGCGTAGCCGCTGTGAGCATATCTAAGCGTGCCGCTGTAGGCCACGAACGTCCCCATGCCCTTGCCCAAGATGGGATTTTGAAGGAACAGGCGCACCGAG
>MVCS01000053.1 GCA_002049885.1 Planctomycetales bacterium 4484_123
CCCCCGCCGCTGTCAAAGGGATTTTTTGCACCGACCCGGAGATTTTTTCCCCGCCCGCCCTGCCGGCCGCCACCCCCCACAGCGGGCGATGGGAATCGAACCCACATACTCGGCTTGGAAGGCCGATGCTCTGCCATTGAGCTACGCCCGCGGTGCCGTGGAAGGATTCTACCCGCCAAGAGCGGACGCAGCAAGCTCGAAAGCCCCGCCGGAAGCCCGCCGCTATCCCTTCGCCCGCCATCGTCGGCTCGCCATGCCCGGGCCTGCAGACCCGACCTCATATCAACATCGGCTCATAGCCCCTGAAACCTGAGCCCCTCGGCGCCGCTGCCTGGGCCGGCCAGCCTGGGACCCATCTGCCCTCCGCGCCCCTGAGAGGAACATGGTCGCCAGCGGACAACCTGCATGACCGGCCGGCTGATAGAAGAAATTGATAGAAGAATCCTGACGACGGCTGCGGTTGACTCCGGCTGACCCCCAGACCGTCAATCAATGGGAGCGGGTGGATTCGAACCACCGTAGGGTTTACCCCGGCAGATTTACAGTCTGCTCCCTTTGTCCACTCGGGCACACTCCCGTCGGCGAAATCAGCTTAGCTGAAATCCCAACCATGTCAACCGCACCGGCGGCACCCCGGCGATGGCCGGCAAGCCAGCGGAGGGATTCGAACCCACAACCCCAGCTTTACAAAAGCTGTGCTCTGCCGTTGAGCTACGCTGGCGGCGTGGACCGTCCCCGCCCCCCGCCGGGCGGCGCGAAGGTCCATACCCTGGGGATTATACTACGGCAGGGCCCGCTGGTGGTACTCGTAGAAGGCCTGGTAGTTCTTTCGCAGGTAGCCGCCGGCGGTCGTTCGCACGGCTTGCAGGACCACGCCCAGCACGTGAGCCCCCACACGGCGGAGCTGCTCGGCGGTACGCTGGGCGATGCCGATGCTGTTCTGGTGGGCGCGCACCACCAGCACCACCGCGTCCACCTGGGTGGCCAGCACGCAGGCATCGGCGACCACCATCGCCGGGGAGCCGTCGAATATGACCTGGTCGTACTCGCCGGCCATCTCCGAGACCAATTGCCGCATGATGTCCGAGCCCAGCAGTTCGGCGGGGTTGGGCGGCAACGGGCCGGCGGCGATGACATCCAGGTTGGGAACCTCTGTGGAGGACACCACGTCGCGCCAGTTGGCCTGCCCGACCAGGGCGGACGACAGCCCCGCCTCGTGGGTGCCGGGGAACAGATCGGCGATGGCAGGCTGGCGGAAGTTGGCGTCCACCACCAGCACGCGGTGGCCCGCCTGGGCGACGGCCACGGCCAGGTTGAGCACCACGGTCGTCCGCCCGTCCTCGGGCCCCGGCGAGGTCACCAGCATGCTCCGCCGTTGCTGCACCGGGCCGGAGTACAGCAGGTTCGTGCGGATCTGTCTGAAGGCCTCCGCGGCGGGAGAGCGCGGGGCCAGCAGGACCACGCGCCGAAAGTCCTCGACCTCTTCCTCCAGGTCGTCGCCGTGCGGAACCACGCCCAACAGGGGCAGGTCCATGCGCCGCACGATGTCGCTGGGATTGCGGATGGAGGTATCGGTGAACTCCAGCAGGAAGGCCACGCCGAAGCCCAGCAGCAGTCCCAGCAGCACCCCCACGGGCATGTTGATGCTCCAGCGGGGCCAGGAGATGTCCCGCGGCAGCTCTGCGGGGTACCTCAGCGTCACCGACCCGCCGGCGACCAGTTCCTCGCCGGGGCGCCCCCCGCCGGCGGCAGCCGCGGGCCCGCGGATGCCCGTCTGGAGTTCCAGCAGCCGGGCGTTGATCTTCCGCAGGCTCTCGCTCAGCAGCTCTGCCTCTTTTTGGAGGTTCTCGATTCGGGCGAGGGTCCGCTCGAGGTCCTGGGCCTTGCGTCGCGCCTCGTTTCGCCGCTGCATCAGGTCGGCCACCTGGGCCCGGGCGCTCTCCAGCTCCAGCAGCCTGAGCTGCGTGACGGAGTCGATGGCGTTCTTGACGATCTCCTTCTTGCGCTCGGCAAGCTGCTGCTCGAGAGACTCGATCATGCTCTGGACGTCCTTGTACACCCTGTGTTGCGGTCCGAAGCGGCGTTCGACGTTGTGCAGCCTGGTCTTCAGCTCGGCCATCCGGAGCATCAGGCCGCGGTACTGCGGGTTCATTTCCAGGGCGCGCTGGACCTCGGGGCTGGAGGCCAGTGTGCCCTCGTTGAGCGCCTTTTGGTGGGCCTTCCAAGCGGCCTCGGCCTGGGACAGCGCGATCTGCGCCTCGCTGACCTGGCGCGTGAGCATCTGTAGTTCCAGGGACACGACGTTGTGGCGCTTCTCCATGGCCGCGACATCGGAGCCGCCGCGGGCAGCCCCCAGGTCGGTGGTGATCTGCTTCAGCCGGCCGCTGAGGCTGTCCTTCTGCCGCTGGAGCTTTTCGATGTCCTGGCTGACCTCTTCGCGCTGGCGGCGCCCGACGTGGCGGACGAAGCTCTCGGCCACGGCGTTGACGATGTCTGGCAGCTCCGCCTTGTGCCATCCGGTCATGGAAAGCCTGATGAAGCTCGTCTCCGGCACGGTGGAGACGTCGATGGCCTCATCCAGCTCGCGGAGGATGTTCTTCTTCAGATGCTTGCTGTACCACTTGGTGCGAATGACCCGGCGATCCTTCAAGGCGCTGTCGAGCACGCGGAACTGCTTGACCAGGCTGGCCATGTTCCGCTTGTGGCGCTCGATGACGTCCTTGGGATACATTGCGGCCCGGGCCTGGGCCAGGACGCTCTCGGGCGGCTCGACCTCCAGCAACGCCGCCGCCGTGTAGGATGGCAAATACAGCCACCACAGCAGGGTCGCCACCACGGCCACAGCCATACACGCCGACCAGATGGACAGGATGAGCCACTTCCGCCTGCGCACGATGCCCAGCAGCTCCTTGGGCGTCAGACCGCCCGTGGTGCCGGCACCGGTCAGCGGCGCCGCCGGCCCGCGGGGGGGGCCGGCCAGACGGGGCGGCTGAGTCGTGGTTCTCATCATGGTCATGGCTGAGTCCTTTCAACTTTTCAACTGGTGCTTTCGCCGAGTCGCTTGAGGGCCTCACGCAAGGGCCGGAAGTACGGGTCCCGCGAGTTGCCCTTGACCTGGCGCCACCCCTGGCGGTACTGGCGCAGGGCATCTGAGGTCCGGCCCGCCTTCTCATACGCCTCGCCCAGGTGCAACCTATTGGCCGGCATGGGATTAATGTCAACCGACCGGTTCAGCACCTCCAGGGCCTCCTCCAGCTTGCCCAGCTGCGTGAGCACCACACCGTAGGTGTCCAGGGCGTGAGCATTATACGGGGCCAACTCCACGGCCCGCTTGGCGTAGGGCAAGGCCTCCTGGACCTTCTCCAGGTCGAAGGCCAACATCCACGCCAGGTTGTTCAAGGCCACCTCATCGTCCGGCGTCATCTCCAGGGCCTTGGCATAGTACTTCCGCGCGTTCTCGAAATCCTTGAGCTGATAGTACACCACGGCCAGTTGGCGCAGGATCCCGAAACGCTCCACCCTCTCCTCTGCCCGCTCCAGGGCCCGGGCCAATTGCTCCCGGGCGCCCTCGTAGTCCTCTTGGAGTATGAGCAGGTCGGCCAGCAGTTTGGGCAGTTGCCAGTCCTTGGGCCTCAGCTTCACCCATGCCTTGAGCCTGGCCGTCACCTCCTCCACCTTGGGATGGTAGGCCGCCCGGAGCTGATCGACCACGAAGGACAGGCGCTTGCCCGTCTTTGCCTGCCTGACGGCCGCACGGAACTCTTTCTCCGCCCGCGCGCGGTCCTTTTTCATCAGGAACGCCCGGCCACAGATGGCCATGGCCGAAGGCCCCAGGTCGTGGTGCTCGCGGAGGGCCCCTGCCTCCTTGAGGGCCTCGTCCACCCGGCCCAGGTCCAGCAGGGTCTCGGCCAGCAACACCCCGATCTCCGCGCTCTGGGGCAGGACCTTCTTGACCTTGCGCAAGACGGCCACAGCCTGGGCGGACCTGCCGGTGCGGCGCCACATCTGGACTGCCTGGATGATGTAGTACAGCTCGCGCGGGTAGTACTTGCGGGCCTCGGTGAGAGCGTTCTCCATCTCCCGCCACTTGCCGTGGCGGGCGCACAGCTCCACCAGTGCCCGCAGCGCCCCGGCGTCCCCGGGCCGGTCCACCAGCAGGCTCTGGAGCACGGCGTGGGCGTTGGCGAAGTCGCCCATGCTCTCGTAGATTTCCACCAGCCGGCGGGTGACCACCGGGGAGACCTCGGCCTGTCGGGCAGCCTCCAGGTCGGCCACGGCCAGGGTCCTGTCACCGTTGGCCAGATGCACCTGGGCGCGGACGACCAGGGCACGGGCGTAGCCGGGGGCCAGGCTCAGGACGCGATCCAAGGTGCGCTTGGCCTTGGTGAAATCGCCCCGCCTGAAGAAGGCCAGGCCCTGGAGGGTCAGGACCTCCTTGTCCTCAGGGTTCTTGGCCAACAGGGCGGCGATGCGCCGGCCGACCTCGTCGAACTGGCCGGCCTCGATGAGGTAGCCGATAAGCTCCAGTTCCGCCCGTGGGTCAACGTTGGCGGCCTGCTGGAGGCAGCGGCGCTGGAGATCGGCGGCCTTGGCCCAGTTCCGACGGCGGGCCTCGAAGCGGGCGGCTGCGATGTACCCCCGCGGGTCCTTGGGGTCGGCCTCCACGGCCTTGGCGTACAGGCCGCGGGCCTGGTCGTACTCCTCGGCCCGCTCCATGTAATCCGCCCACAGCAGGTACGCGCCGACCTTGTCCTTGTTGGTGCGGGCGTTTTCGGCCAACAGGGTGCGGGCCTCGGCGTCGCGGTCCGTCCGACGCAACAGGTCCGTCAGCAGCCGGATCGCCAGCAGGCTACCCTTGGTCAGCCGCTGCAGGTCGCGGTAAACGCTCTCGGCATCGTCCCACCGGCCCACGCGCTCGTACAGCGGGCCCAGACGGGCCAGATTGGTCACGTTCCCGGGCTCGGTCCTGCGCCACTGTTCGCGCTTCCTGATGACGTCATTGAGCTTTTCCCGCGACTCCCGCAGCCGCAGGTAGCGCTCGCGCACCACCGGGTCTTCAGGCCTGAACTTGTAAGCCAACTGCACCCACCGGGCGTATTCGGCGGGCCTGCCCTCGGCCTCGGATACCGCCACCAGGCCCAGCAACGCCTGCACGTTGGAGGGATTCTGCTCGTGGGCTATGCGGAACTCTTCGCGCGCCCGGTCGAACCGGCCGACGGCCAGGTAGCACCTGCCCAGGAAGGCGTGAGCCTGGCTGAACGTCGGCCGCAGCCGCAGCGCCTCCAGCGTCAGCCGGATTGCCTCCTGGTACTTCTTCTGCGCCCGGGCCAGGCGGGCCCGGTACATCCGCCCCCCGACCCTGTCCACGTCGGCCTTGGCCGCCCGCTCCGCGTACTTCTGGGCGCCGGCCCAGTCCGACTTGCCAAGGGCGTGGCTGAAGAGCAGCTCGATGACAAGCGGGTCGTCCGGCTTGATGGCCTCGGCGGCCTTCAGTTCCTTGACGAACTGCTCGGTCATCCCGTGCTGGCGATACACGGCCGCCTTGTACAGGGCCCGCTTCAGCGGGTCGGTTTCGTGCGCCGCGGCCTGCAACTGGAGTTTGAGCTTCTCCTGTGGCGACCGGGCCAGATCGGCTGCCAACCGCGCCAGGACGTCCTGCCGGTCCTTGTAAATCTTCTGGGCCACCTTGTACATGTCCAGGGCCAGCTTCCGCTGGCCGTCCTGCTGGTACCACTGGATCAACTGCGACACCGCAGGCAGGAACCCCGGCCGGCGCTTGATTATGTCGGCGGTCAGTTTCACCGCCGCGGCGTGTCTGCCGTCGCCCCAAAGCTGCTGGGCCCGCAGCATCAGGGCCGCGGCCTCCCTGGGGTCCAGGGCCTTGATGTCCTCGCTCAACCGGTCGGCCTCGCCGGTGAGGACCTCCAGCAGCACCTTCAGCCGCTGAACCTGCTCGTCCTCGGGCGACTTCTTCAGCGCGGTGGTGACAATGCGCAGGGCCTTGCCGTATTCCCGATACTCCATGTTCAGCCGGGCCAGCGCCAGCAGGGCTCGGGGATTGTCCGGGTAACGACGGAGGTAGCGGTTGAGGATGTTTTCAGCCTCGCCCAACTGGTTCAACTGGCTGTAGAGGTTGATCAGCAGTTGGGCGGTGACGAGATCGAAGCGGGCCCCGAAACCCTCATAGGCCTTGCGCAGCAACCGCTCGGCCTTCACGCGCTGCCCTTCGAGCAGTGCCAGCCGGCCCTCGATCTTGGCCACGTAGGGGCTCTCAGGCATGGTGGAACGCATCTGCTCCAGGGCCGCCTGTATCCGCGGGAGTACGTCGTCCTTCTTGGCCCCCGCGCGGATGCGGTCGAAGAGCACATCGCAAAGCTGGTGATTCAGCGCCAGCAGGGCCGCCCGGTGGCGGCTCAGCCTTCTGACTTCACCGCCGGTGGAGACGTCCTGCCCCGCCGATTCCTTCTGCGCCGCCAGCCCGCGCAGCAGTGCGGCCTCGGCCTCGGCCAGCTTGCCCTGAAGCCTGCGGATGGCAGCCAGTTGGAGGAAGCTCTCGCAGTTGCCGGGCTCGACTTCGGCGGCCTTGGTGAGGGCCTCGATAACCTTCCCTTGCTCGGCGCGGACCTTCTCCAGCAGGGCCTCGCGCCGGGCCTTGTCCTTCTCCTCGCCGGCCCGGCGCCGCAGCCGCCACGCCTGCCGCCGGTGGTACGCCGCCAGCGCCAGGTAACCGGCGGCCTTGTTGGGCTCGGCTTTGATGGCCTCCCGCAGCAGGCCCAGGGCCTCAGGGTAGCGGTTCAGCATCTGGAAGAACTCGGCACAGGTGATCCGCAGGGCCGCGGAACCGGGGTTGGCAGCCATGCCATCCTTGAAGGCCTTCTCCGCCTCGACCTTGCGATTGTGCCGGCTGTAGAAAAGGGCCAGGGCCACCCAGTATCTCTCCCTGGCCGCAGCCAGGGCCTTGACGGCCTTGGCGTCCTTGGGGTCGGCCTTGGCCTTGCCGACCAGCTTGATGGCGGCCTTGAAGTCCGCCACCGCCGGCTCGAAGTAGTCGGGGTTGGCCTCGGCGGCCCGGCCCTTGGCCACCGCCCGGTCGAACATGGCCTCATGGTCGTCGGGCGCCAGGCGCAGGATGTCGTCCAGGGTCTGGATGTAACTGTCCCAGGCCCCCCGGCTGGCCGCCAGGATGCGCTCCAGCTCGGCCAGTTCCCGGTGCGCCTCCAGCATGTCCGGCTTCAGCCTGACCGCGTCCTTGAAGATGGCATGGGCCTTGAAGAAGAGGCCGCGCCGCTGAGCCTGACCGAGGCTGGGGTCGTTGTAGAAGTATTCCATCCGCGCCCTGCCGGCCTTGAGCAGGTACGCCGGCCTGTCCGCCCTGGCGGCGTCCACGGCCTTGTCGAACTTGCGGATGGCCTCGCGGTATTTCTTCTGCTGGAGGAGCCGCTCAGCCTCGCGCGCCAGCCGGGCCGGGTCCTTGGGGAAGAT
>MVCS01000054.1 GCA_002049885.1 Planctomycetales bacterium 4484_123
CGGGCCGGCGGAGGCTTGAGGATGTCCAACAGGCGGAAGGCCACGAAGCTGCCCGCCACAACCACCCACAATCGCCACCCTGATGCGCCGACCGGCAGCAACGCCAAGGCCGCGGCCTGCCCGGCCCATTCGTCGATGGTGCACTGGTGCGGGTCCTTCCGGCCGAAGGCCGACTCGGCGAAGCCGCCCAGGGCCACACAGCCAACCGAGGCCGACGCCAGCAGCGCCAGCATCACCGCATTGACGACGACGGTACTGCCAGGCCACAACTGCGCCACGGCCAGGAATACCGCCGCCGCCGCCGCCGAGGCCCACGTCCCGGGGGCCACCGGCAGGTAGCCCGTGCCCAGGCCGGTAACCAGGAATCTCCGCATCGGCCGAGTCCTCCGCCGGCCGGGTCAGTCGCCGCTGGCCAGCAGCTTTCGCGCCCGGCTGACGTAGGCGAACCCGCTGGCCACGCTGACCACCACGCCCAGCCAGACCACCACCAGCTTGGTCACGACGGCCCAGCGGGCATGGGGCACGTTGGCCATCTGGTAAATGACGGTGCAGATGGCCACCGACTGGGTCAGCATCTTCAACTTGCCCCAAACCGTGGCCGGGAACTTCTGGCCTTGTGATTCGCTGTAGCCCCGCACCGCCGAGACCACGAACTCCCGCGCCATCACCGCCACCACCATCCAGGCCTGCACCCCGCTGGCCATGTGCCCGGTGAGCCAATGGGGCAAGGACAGCTCCCATTGGCCGTGGAAACCTTCCACCAGCACGTAGTTGTTGCCCGCCAGCATGGCGAACGCGCCCACCACCAGCACCTTGTCCACGAAGGGGTCCACGACCCGCCCGAAGGCACTGGTGATCTTCCATCTTCGGGCGAGATAGCCGTCCAGCACGTCGGTGATGCCGGCAACGATGTACAGCACGAAGCAGATATTCAACACAAGCGGCCCGTTGCCGCGCGCCCCGCCAGGCGCCGGCGGGTCGTACGCCGCCAGCAGGACGAAAAACACACCCGCCAGCACCAGCCGGGCCACGGTGAGCTGATTGGGCAGTTTCCAGTTCATGCCAGCAGCAACCCTGAAGCGCCCGCCGAGGATTGTCAATCGTCATTTGCCATTCGATAATCCCGCGACCGGCTGCACCACCAAGTCGTAGCCCTCCCAATCCACGACCCGAACCCGCACGATCCGCCCCGCCTCCACGGGTGCGGCAAGAATGCACGCCCCGTCCACCTCGGGGGCCTGGCCGGCATGTCGGCCGACGCACCGGCCGGCAGGGTCCACACCGTCCACCAGCACTTCCAGCTCCGAGCCCACCCGGCGGGCGTTGGCGGCGAAGGCGATCTCCTGCTGGAGCCGCATCAGCCTGCCGCGCCGCTTCCGCCGGGTCGCCGGGGCGACTTGGCCCGGCATCCGGGCCGCCGCCGTGCCCGGCTCCGGCCAATAGGTGAAGACGCCCACGGCGTCGAAGCGCTGCCGGCGAACGAACTGGCACAACTCCTTGAACTCGCCTCGGCCCTCCCCCGGAAAGCCCACGATGAAGGTCGTCCGCAGGGCGATGCCGGGCACCCGCGCCCGCAGGGCCGACAACAACTCCTCCACCCGCCGGCGCCCATAGCCTCGCCGCATCCCGGCCAGCACCTTCTCGGAAATGTGCTGAATGGGCAGGTCCAGGTACTTCACCACTCGCCCGCAATCGGCCAGTGCGTCGATGACCGCCCTGCTCAGTGAGGACGGATGCGCGTACATCAGACGCACCCAGCGCAGGCCGTCCAGTTCGTTCAGCCGGCGCAGCAGCCCGGCGAGGTCCGCACCGTCCTCCAGGTCCGCCCCGTAGGCGGTGGTGTCCTGGGCGATAAGGTTCAGCTCCACCGCCCCGTCGGCCACCAGCTCGGCGGCCTCGGCCAGGACGAGGTCCATCGGCTTGGAGCGCAGCGGCCCGCGGATGGCCGGTATGGTGCAGAAGCTGCAACCGGCGCTGCACCCCTCGGCCAGGCGCAGGTAGGCCGTGTGCCTCGCCGTCAGTCGGAAGCGCCCCCGGTCGTCCGGACACGGCCCGCCGGGGCCGCCCAGTCGCACGAACGGGCGCTCCCTGCCGGTGACCGCCTCCACCACGGCGTCGCGGTCGAAGACCCCCACCACCGCGTCTATCCCAGGCTCGGCCTCCAGCAGGGCCCGGCCCTGACGCTGCGGCAAACAGCCCGCCACCACCACACGCCGGACCAGACCCCGGCGCTTAAGCTCGAGGGCCTCTCGAACGGCCGAGAGCGACTCCTCGGTGGCCGGCGCGATGAACGCGCAGGTGTTGATCAGGATCACGTCCGCCTCGCCGGACGGGGCACCCACCAGGCAGCCGGCCTCGGCCAGCGCCGCCAGCATCTTCTCGCTGTCCACCAGGGCCTTCGGGCAGCCCAGGGACACGACCGCAACACGCAATGGACTTTGAGCGCTCACCGGCGCACGATGATAGTCCTCTCCATGGGCAGCGCAAAAGGAACTTCCCCCCCCGCGTCGGCCCGACCGAACTCAGGGCAAGGCGCCGGGTTATACTACCGCCTGGCATGGCCGAGGAATTGAAACCACTGCGGATTGGTGAGCTGGTGGTTCGCCCGCCGGTGGTGCTGGCGGCCTTGGCCGGTTACACCGACCTGGCCTACCGCACGGTCTGCCGGGAGCTGGGCGCACCGTTCTGTTCCACTGAGATGATGCTGGACCGCCAACTGCTGCTGCCGGGCAAGCTACGGCGCCGGCTGGTAAGGATCGGGCAGGACGACCACCCCATCGCCGGGCAGATCATCGGCAGCGACCCGGGGACGATGGCTGCCGCCGCCGCCGAGTTGTGCAGGAGTGGCTTCGACGTGATCGACGTCAACCTGGCCTGCCCGGCGCGGAAGGTGCTGCGCCGGCGCCGCGGGGGATACCTCCTGCGCGTCCCGGAGCTGGCGCTGCGTATCATCCAGGCCGTGGTGGCCGCTGCCGACCGGCCGGTGACGGTGAAGCTGCGCACGGGCTTCGACGCAGCCGGCGGCGAGACGGCCTTCTGGCGGATCGCCGAGGGCGCCTTCGAGGCCGGCGTGGCAGCACTGTGCGTCCACGCCCGCACGGTCGAGCAGCGCTACACGGGCCGGGCCGATTGGGGGTTCCTCGCACGCGTCAAGGCCCACTTCGCCACCGGCTGCATCATCGGCTCGGGCGACGTGGACGGGCCGGCCAAGGTGGTGGAGATGGTCCGCCGCACGGGCGCAGACGGGGTGGCCATTGCCCGGGCGGCCATTGGCAACCCGTGGATCTTCCGGCAACTGGAAGACTACCTCGCCGGCCGACCGCCGCGTCGGCCCGACCTGGCCGAGCAACGCCGCGTGCTGGAACGACACTACGCCCTGACGGTCCAACTGTACGGGCCCCGGCGAGGCTCCAATCGCATGCGAAAGTTCGGCATCAAGTACGCCAAGCTGCACCCCGCGCCCAAGAAGGTCAGGGCGGCCTTCGTGAACGTCACACACCCGGGGCAGTGGCAACGCGTGCTCGAGACCTTCTACGACGGCTGAAAAGACGTGAACCCGTGGACTCGGGGATTCGTCAATCCACGCGGCCAGGATCCGCGAATTGGATGATGCCCGGCCGGCCGGAGGAGTGTAATCTGTCTGGCCGGGTAGTCCGAGAAGATGCGGGAGACGAGCATGACCAAGAGCAAGAGCGCAAGGACGGCGTGGCGGCCGGCGGCACTGGTGGCAGCCTTGGCCGCCGGACTGCTGGCGACGCTGGCCGAGCCTGCGGCATCGGCGGCGTCCGAGGCCACCGGCCAGGGCACGGTCGAGACGGAGTACGCAGCCGTCTTCATGGCTGGCAAGAAGGTCGGCTACGCGAAGCGCATCCGCGCGGTGGCCGGCGGGAAGGTCACTAGCACGGAGATATCCTCGATAAGCCTCAGCCGGAGCGGCGTGTCCTTGACCATGCGAACGCGCGAGAGCTACGTCGAGACCGTCGAGGGCAAGCCGCTGAGCTTCAGCCTGCTGCAAGACCTGGGCCTGGCCCAGCAGAAGATAACCGGCTCCGTGGACGCCGCCGGCACCATCACCGTCACCACCAGCGCGGGGGGGGAACCCAGGACGCGGACCATCCCCTGGCCCGACGGTGCGCTCATGCCGGAAGGGCTGCGCCGCCTGGAGAAGCAAAAGGGCCTGGCCAAGGGCACCCGGTACAAAACCCGCCTGTTTTCACCCGTGTTCCTGCAGGCGCTGGATATGGAGGTGAACGTCGGGGCCACCCAGGAGGTGGACCTGCTTGGCCGGGTGGTCAGGCTCACCGAGGTCAAGGTGGTCATGTCCACGCCGACCGGCAAGCTGGAGGCCGTCAACTACGTGGACCGCCAGCACAAGACCCTCAAGACGATCACGACCGTGGCCGGGATGAAGATGGAAATCATCTCGTGCAGCAAGCAGTTCGCCCTGAGTCCCAACGACACCCTGGAATTCTTCGAGCGGGTGATGTTGAGCAGTCCCCGGCCGCTGAGGGGGCTGCGCCGGGCCAGGGCCGTGACGTACCACCTGGCGCCGAAGGGCGAGGCCGTGCTGACGTTCCTTTCCTCTGACAACCAGAGCGTCCGCCACCTGGACGGAGAGGTGGTGGTGACGGTCCGCCCGGTGGCGGCGCCCAAGAACGTGCCCTTTCCATACAAGGGCACGGAGAAGGTTTCGCTGGAGGCCCTGAAATCGACACGGTTCATCCAGAGCGACGACGCGAAGGTCCGGGCTCTGGCCCGGCAGGCCACCCGGGGCGCAGCGGATGCAGTGGAGGCCGCCAGGCGGATCGAGTCCTTCGTCCGCAGCTATATCAAGACCAAGAACCTATCGGTGGGATACGCCTCGGCGGCGGAGGTGGCCGCCAGCCGAAAGGGCGACTGCACCGAGCACGCCGTGCTGGCCGCCGCCATGTGCCGGTCGGTCGGCATCCCCGCACAGGTCGTCAGCGGGGTGGTGTACGTGGAGCGCTTCGGCAACAAGAAGGACATCTTCGCCCCGCACGCGTGGACGCGGGTGAGGCTGGCCGGCAAATGGGTCGCGCTGGACTCGGCCATGAGGGGCTACGACGCGGGACACATCGCCATGGTGGCCGGCGATGGCGACCTGGACGAGTTCTTCGGCACGATCTCCACCATGGGAAACTTCAGGGTGACGAAGGTCGAGGTGGAACGGTAGGCCGCAGGCCGGGGCGCGGCGCGGGCGGCACCTGGAGGACAGCGGGCATGAGCGACGTCAACTGGCCACGAGACCAAGCGGAGTTGCTCGCCCAACTCGCCCAGCAACGCGATCGCTACGAGCAACTGGTCAGCAACATCTCCGACCTGCTGATGCTGATCGAACCGGACGGCACGGTGTCCTTCTGCAACCGTCACCGGGAGCTGCCGCCCGGCGGGGCCAGCTACCCGCCTCCCGGGGCGCGGGCCACCGACTGCGTTGCCGAGGCCGACCGCCCCGCGGTCACCGGCGCCATCAGGGACGTGCTGGAGGGCCGGGTGGCCATGCGCGAGCTGCTCTTCCGCATCCGCGACGGCGGTGGCGAGCGCATCATTGAGGGCACGCTCCGGCCGGTGGTGCAGGACGGCCAGGTGGTGCAGGTGCAGTTCCTCGGCCGGGACGTCACCGAGCGCGAACGGGCGACGGAGGCCTTGCGGAAGGCGCACGAGTCGCTCACGCGGCGCCAGGCCGAGCTCCAGCGCGACCTGGACGTGGCGGCCAAGATCCACATCTCGCTGCTGCCGGCGCCGCTGGTGAACGACCGGGTCATAATCGACCTCCACCACTTGCCCCTGCTGGGCGTGGGCGGCGATTACGTGTACATTCACAGGGCCGATCCGGACCGGCCCGCGGTGGTCATCTTCGACGTGGCCGGCCATGGCATCGCCTCGGCCCTGGTGGCCAACCGCTTCCATTCCGCGGTATATGCCATCATGCACGAGGGCTCGCCGCCCCAGAAGATGATCCAACGGCTGAACCGGTTCATCTACGAGAAGTTCTCGGACCTGGGCGTCTTTGTGACGCTGTTCGCGGTGCGGCTGGACCTGCCGGCCGGCCGGTTGTGCTACTGCGGCGCCGGCCACCCGCCGGGGCTGCTCAAGCGCGCACGCACGGGCCGGGTTGACAAGCTCCCCAGCCAGCACCTGCCCATAGGCGTAGCCGCCAGTCCGTTCCTGGGCGAACCGGACGGCCAGGTGGAGATCGCCCCCGGCGACGTACTGTGGCTCTACACCGACGGCCTGATGGAACTGCGGCGCGAGCCCGAAGGCATCCTGGGCGTGGAGGGACTCGTAGGCCACCTCCAGTGCTGCGACCTGAGCGATCCGAGTCCGGGCATGGCCCGTCGCTGCATGGATGCGGTCCTCGGCGAGGACAGCGAGCCGGAGGACGACATCACGCTGCTCACGGCCGCGGTGCTGGACAAGGCCGACGAGGTGTGACTCCGCCGGCGGGGCAAGGCCGCCCGGGCAAGACGCCCGGCACCCGCCGCGAAAAAAAACGGCGCCGAACGGCCAGCCGGCGGACTCGCCGTTCGGCGCTATTGATGGCCCGGTCTGGCCGGGCCCAACACACCGGTCGGGAAGGCGGGAAAGACCTCACCGGCCCACGTGGGCCGGTGGGCTGCCTCTCTGCGGTTGCGGGTTACCGCCCCTTGGTTCTGGCCCTGCGAAACAGCAGCACGCCAGCTCCGAAACAGACGATGGCGAAGCTGCCAGGCTCGGGCGTGGGGATTTCCTTGAGGTAGAAGACGGCGCCCTCACCGCCGCTGTGGGCGATACGGATGCCGCTGAAGTGCACCACCCCGCCGGCAGGAACCGGACCGCCAAGGAAGTCTATTTGCGAGCCGCTGGCGGCCGCCGGCGCACCGAACAGGTCGCTGCTGACGCCGGAGAGCTCCACGAAGGTGGCGCCAGCAGGTGGCGGCAGGAAGGGCACCTGGGGCGGGTTGACCAGCACGAAGTGGAAGTCACCCCAGGCCAACCCGGTGGAGTTTATCACCTCCTCGCCGTCGCCGGCGTGAACCAGGTAGATATCCTTGCCGAGGTCGTTATCCTGCAACGTGAACTCCAGCACCAGGGGCGCGCCGACCATCTCGGGCACCTTGAACTCCTTCTGGAGACTCACCTCGATATGGTCGCCCACCAGGTTGACGGCCCAATCGGCCGCCGCCCATGAGGCGTCGGGCTCGACCTGTTTGATGACCAGCGCGCTGGCCGGGCCAGCGATCATGAACAGCGCCAGGGCTGCTGCAATGAGCATACGCATCAGGTGCATCCTCCTCTCCTCCGGCCTCACCGGCGGACGCGCCCGCGTCAGACGCGGCGGGGCCTCTTCTTGGTCAACAGCAGCACCGCCCCAAGACCCAGCACTGCCAGGCTGGCGGGCTCGGG
>MVCS01000055.1 GCA_002049885.1 Planctomycetales bacterium 4484_123
GAGCCGGCGGGCCAAGTGAGCCAGGGCGAGCCGCTCGGAATTGGAATGCCCCACGCACAGGACGGTCATGCCGCCGGCGGCAGCGGCCAGGGCGTCGTGATGGCGCATCTCACCGGTGACGTAGGCGTCGGCACCGGCGGCCAGGGCCCGGCGGAAAAGGTCACCACAGGAACCCGCACAGCACGCGGCCAGGCGGACGCGGCGGTCCGCAGGCCCGCCCAACAGCACCCGCCGCAGCCCCAGGGCACGCTTGACGCGACGGACAAACGTGCCCAACTCCACCGGCCGGCGAAGCGGGCCCACCCGGCCCATGCCCGTTCCCTCAGACAGCGGCTCCAAGGGATATACGTCGATGGCCGGGGTCTGGTAGCTATGGGCGGCACGGATGGCCTCCACCACCGGCCCCAGCCGGTCGCGCGGCACCAGCACCTCCAGCCGGAGCTCCTCCACATGCTGGCGGCGCCCGGGCCGGCCCACGGCGGGCCGACTGCCGGGTCCGCCGCGGAAGGTCCCCACGCCCGCAGTGCGGAACGAGCATTCCGCGTACTGGCCGATGCGACCCGCGCCGGCGGCGAAGGCGGCGGAGGCGACGCGCCCGGCATCGGCCGGGGGGACGAAGACCACCAGCTTACAGCCAGCCGGCGGGGCTATCGGCTCCAGCGGCCGGTGCTCAGCCATGCCGATGGCCCCGGCCAGCACGTCGTTGGTCCCGCCCGGGGCGGCATCCAGGGCGGTGTGCGGCGAATAGACCGCCAGGCCCGCCCGGGCCGCCGACCACAGCACCGGCGTCTCCTCCGCAGTCAACCGGCCAATGGGCTTGAAGATGGGCGGATGGTAGGCCACCACCATCTCCGCCCGGCGGCGGAGCGCCTCGGCCAGGACCGGTTCGGTGAGGTCTATCGTCAGGCATAGCCGGCGGACACGGGCGGCACGCCGGCCCAGCAGCAGCCCCACGTTGTCCCACTCGGCAGCCAGGGCCGGCGGGGCGATCTCATCCATGGCCGCACAGACCCTGGCGACCGAGATGGCCTTCGCCCGGGATGGACGGGATTTGCTCGCGGGCATGGCAGACTCCTTGTGACTTTCACGGCCCGGCCCTGAAGGCCGCAACGCTCGGGACCTGGGATGCTGCGTGCTTATTGCCTGCCGGCAGGCCGAAAATCAAGCCATCTTCCCATATGGCCAGTGCTGCGGGGCCCCGGCGGTCAGGCGGTGGGAACGCGAATTCTTGCAATAATCAAAATGGCTTGACATGGGCCATTCAGGGGTTTATAGTATGCTGTGGAGGGTGGCTCGGCTCGACCTGCTGCCGCTGCGGAGTCTTCCAAGCCTACTTTCTCCTACCTGCCGACTTCGGAGGGCGAGATGGCCAAGAAAGCTTCCACCGGTAAGGATCGGCACCCCAAAGGGCGGGGCTCCGGCAAGGATGCGGCACCGTCTGGTGCAGCCCGTGGCCGGGCCGTGTCCTCGCGCCAACCACCGGCGACCGGAGCCGTCTGGCCCCAGCCGGCCTCGTCGGCAGCCATGCCGGGCGCCGCTTCACTGGAGGCCCTGGGGGTCTCCTCGGGCGACCCCGTGCCGCGGCCGCTCCGCCACGGGCGGGCCTCGCCGAGGGGCGTGCTCGTCGTAGGCCTCGGCGACGAGGATCGCGGCGACGGGGCGGTGGGGCTCCACTTGCTGCACTGCCTGGCCCAGTTGGACTGGCCGGCGTCGGTAGTCTTCTGCGAGGCGGACGACTCGCTGCCGGCCCGGGCCGAGGGCTTCGCCCGGATCATCCTGCTGGAGGCCATCGAAGGCACCGAGCAGCCCGGCTCGCTGTACCAGGCCGACCCCAAGGAGCTGCTGGCCAACTCCGTCGGCGGGGCCGGTTCGGGCCTGGGGTTGCTGACGATGCTCTCGCCGGCGGTGCTGGAGCGGGTCTCGATCTTCGGCGTCCAGCCGCTGAACACGAACTGGGGCTCGGCCCTGTCCACGGACGTGATCGCGGCCATGCCGGCACTGATGTCGTACCTGCGGATGCAGATCCTCAAGGCCGCATCCGAGAGCCAGTTGGCCAACTGACCCGCCCGCCACTGCCGGCTCAGCCGTCCCTGAAGGTGGCCCTGGCCACCGCTGCGAACCGCCTGCACACATCCGATATGGCGAACCATTCGTGGCCCTTGATGTAGCTCCGGCAGCGATTGCGGAAGGGCCTGTACCAGTGGGCGGGGATGGCCTTGGCCCCGATGGCGGCCCCCACGATGGACCCCACCGTGGCGGCGGTGCAGTCGCAGTCGTAGCCCATGGCCACGGTCGTGCCGATGGCCCTGGTCAGGTCGCGCCGGCCTATGCAGACGCCCCATACCGTCAGGCAGGCGTTGTTATTGGTGTGCACGGTGCTCATGCCCCCGCCGATGGGGCCGAAGCGCTGCTGGACCAACTCGTGGGCCCGGCGGTGGTCCTTGACCTTCGGAGCGACCTCCAGGGCCCAGCAAAGGTCCTCGTACAGCCGGCAGGTGCGGGGAATCTCGCTGAGCCCGACGTGCAGGGCCTCGACCGGATCGCCGGTGGCGAAGGCGGCGGCGATGACGGCGGAGAAGTACATCTCGCCGTATATCCCGTTGTGCCGGTGGGAGAGATAGGCGTCGCGGTAGGCCATCTCGGCCGCTCTCTCCGGCCAGCCTGGGCAGGCGTAGCCCCACGGGTCCGAGCGGATGTCCGCCCCGATCCACTCCATGTAGGGATTGCCCTTCACGGCTGAGCGGCGCCAGCTCACGCCGGCCCGCAGATTGCCCAGGGCCACCCGCTCGGCGGTACAGGCCATCGGCAGGTACCTCGTCCATGCCTCCGCCACGTCGGCGGTGGTGAACCGCGGGCCGAACCGCTCCAGGATCAGCAGTCCCAGCAGCGTGTAGGTCATGTCGTCATCCACGGGCACGTAGCGCAGGGCCCGACGGGCATAGTTGGCGCGGGCGTCCAGGCCATAGCGGACCTCGTAGGGCCTGTCCACCTCCGGCCAGTAGTCGGTGGGCGGGAAATCCGCCCCACAGTGCTCGGCCAGGGCCTTCATGGTCTGGGGCGACCAGCCCTCCACGGGCGCCCCCAGGGTGCAGCCGGCCGACCGGCCCAGAAACGCCCCGCGGACGCGGTCGGCATATTTGCGGGAGTCGAACTTTCGCCACAGTGTCCGGGGCCCGTCCGGGCGCAGGGCCCGAATCGCAGGCAGGTCGTTGGGCTCCCGGGCGGCCCGAGGGCCCTCGGGCCGGGTGCGCTCCAACTCGCGCCGCAGGGCCCGGACCTGGCGGACGAGGCCCGCGATCCTGCCCTTCACCGGCGCGCCCTGCTCGTACCTCAAGTCTGCCCACAGCAACAGCTCGCGAACCTCCTTGGCCAGGACGCCGAAATAAGACATGGCACTGCTCCTCCCCGGCGGAATCGCTGATTGGGCGCCGGCAGTTTGGTCGATTGAGTTACAGAATGGCAACGGAAAAGGCAGCGGGACGACGAAAAAGCCGCCAATTGCCGCCTTGACCGGCCGGCGAGCCTTCCGGAGCGGTTATACTGTGGAAGGGTCCCGCGGGCCGGGGGAAAGCGAGTCTGGCGATGAACTGCACTCGGCAGCGTGGTCTGGTCTTGATCGCGGCGCTCGTCTGCGCCGCTCCGGTAGCCGCCGAGCCGGTCCTCACGCCGGCCCAGCAGACGGAGATGGAGACGCTCAAGCGCCAGCTCGCCGAGCCGGACCGCACCGCCAAGACCAAGCGTGAGGCCGCCCTGCTGCTGCTGACCCGGACCTACCCCCAGGCGGCCAAGCTGGCCTGGGAGTTCCTCACCGACAAGACCAACCAGCCTGCCCGCATCGCCATCGCCGAGGCCATCGCCGAGAGCGGCATCACCCGAGCCGAGTTCGTCAAGCCGCTGCTGGAGATGCTCACCGGCGCGGAACCGGCCTTGCGCGTCCCCGCCGCCAACGCCCTCAGTGCCTTCAAGGATGCCGGTGTCCCCGAGGAGTTCATCCGCCTGGTGACCAACCGCAAGACCGACCGGGCCGTCCGCCTGGCCGTCATCGGTGCCATGCAGCGGATATTCGACAAGAAGGCAATCAACACCCTGGTGGGCCTGCTGCACGACCCCGACGAAGGCATCCGCAACGCCGCCTGCGACTCGCTGGCCAAGCTGACGAACATCCGCGGGTTCGGACGGAACCCCCGGCTGTGGCGAAAGTGGTGGCAGGAGAACAAGGACAAGAAACGATCCGACTGGCTCGCCGACCTGGCCGAGAGCGTGGTGCGGACCAACCTGCAACTGGAGCGCGAGAACGCCGACCTGCGCGCCCGCCTGGCGGCCGCCATGAGAGACCTCTGCGCCGCGACCCCTCCGGCAAGTCGCGACGCCCTGCTGACCGGGATGCTCAAGGACCCCGTGGCAGAAGTGCGCCTGGTGGGCGCCCAGCTAATCCGCCAGCGCACCGGAAACGCCAAACCTCTACCGGAGCCCCTGCGCCAGCAGATCCGCGGCCTGCTGAGCGACAAGGCCCCCGGGGTTCGCCGCGAGGCAGCCCTGTTGCTGTCCCGCCTCAACGACAGTCACGCCACCAGCCTCCTGGCCGCCCGGCTCCAGACCGAGCAAGCCTGGCAGGTCCGGGAGGCCATCTATCAGGGCCTCGGCCTGCTGCGCGACCCGAAGGTCTGGGACCTCTTCCTGGACGGCATCGCAGAGAAGGACGACCGCGTGGCAACGGCCGCCGCCGCCGCCCTGGCGCTGGTGGCCGAGAAGAACGGCATCAGCGTCGCCCAGCGAGCCAAGGCCGCCACCGCGCTGAAGAAGCGGTACCTCCAGAGCACCGCCCCGGAGGCCGCCCCGCTGCGAGAGGCCCTGCTGGCCGCCATGGGCCAACTGAAGGAGAAACGCCTCCTGGGACTCATCAAGAAGGCGTTGAAAGACCCCTCCGCCGCGGTGCGACTGTCCGCCATCAAGGCACTGGAAACCATCGGCAACAAAGACAACGCCGATGCCATTGCCCCGCTCACCGCCGACCCCGACCGCGGCGTCCGCCTGGCGGCCATCCTGGCCATCCGCCACTTCGGCAGCTTCGAGCACCTGGAGACCGTCCTGACCCGGACCCACGCACGCCTCGAGCCCGACGAGGCCATCCGCCAGCAGGCCTGGGCGGTGGTCATGGAACTGCTCAAGGGCGCCGAGACCGGCAAGCTCCGCGCCATGGCGGACCTTCTGGCCCAACGCGACGACGCCCGGGAACAGCTCATCCAGGTGCTGAAGCTCTGGGCCGGGAAGGTCCCGCCGGCGAAGCGCCGGCAGTGGGCGGCGGTGCGGCAACGGTTGGGAGAGGAGCTGCTGAAGGCGGGCAGGCCGGCCGAGGCCGCTCGCGAACTGGGCGCCGTCTGTGCCGCCCTGGCCAAGGCCGACCCACCATCCGCCGGCGAGGTGTGGCTGAAATGGGTCGAGGCCCTGCTGGCCGCCGACGACCCCTCCGCGGTGGCCCGCATCGCCGAGAGCAAGGACCCCAAGCTCTTCGACGCCGCCGTGGAGGCCCTGGCCCGGCGCGTCAAGGTCCTCCAGGCCAACAAGGACTGGGACCGCCTGGTCCGCCTGGCCGGCTCGGCCCTGCGACGCCTGGCCGAGCGCATGGCCCCAGCCCGCCGGGACGAACTGCAAAAGGCCCTGAACGAGGCCCAGGCCAACCAGCGCAAGGCCGACCGGCAGCGCGTCGCGGCCCTGGTCTCCCGGCTGGGCGGCAGCGACGCCGCCAGCCGGACCCAGGCCGAAAGGGAGCTTCTGGCCATGCAGGGCCGGGCCGTCCAGCCCCTGCTGGCCGAGCTGCAAAAGCTCCTGAAGTCGCGGAGCCCCAACCACGGCACCGAGCGGGCGATCGTGAACGTGCTGGCCAAACTCGCTCCGCAACTGACCGGCTACGACCCTGCCGCCGGGCCGGCCGACCGCCTCGCCATCGTCGAAGCCTGGTTGAAAAGGGCCAGCCCGTAGCAACGGCCCGGTGCTCCGGGTCGTCGGGATCTTCGGGCACTGCCTCAACTCGGCGCAGCGACCCCGGCCGCCAGACCTCCCTCATCGACGGGCCGAGCCCCGCCAGTAGGCGCCGCCCGGCCGATGGGGTATAAGGACGCCCCGGCAGGAGGAACGGCGGGAGCCAATGGGCGAGTTCTGCATAGGAATCGACCTGGGCGGCACCTTCATCAAGGTCGCGCTGCTGGATGCGGCCTTGACCGTCCGGGCCCGCAGGCAGGTCGAGACCCCCGCCGAGTGCGGGGCCGAGGGCGTCATCGAGGCCATGGCGGGCGCGGCCGAGGAACTCCTGCACCACCGCGCCGCCAGTAGTGGGCGCGTCCTGGGCGTGGGTATCGGCTCGCCCGGTCCGCTGGACCTCGATGCCGGGGTGGTCATCGGCATGCCCAACATCCCGGGCTTCCAGAATGTGCCCCTGCGCGACCGACTGGCCGAGAGGCTCTCCCTGCCGGCCGTCCTGGAAAACGACGCCAACGCCGCCGCCCTGGGCGAGTATCGCGCCGGCAGTGGCCAAGGGCTCCGCCACATGGTGCTGCTGACCCTGGGCACGGGCGTGGGCAGCGGCATCGTCATCGATGGCCGGCTGGTCCACGGCGCCCACGGCATGGGGGCCGAGATCGGCCACCTCATCGTCGAACCGGGCGGCGAGCCCTGCGGCTGCGGGCAGCGGGGCTGCCTGGAGCGCTACGCCTCGGCGACCTACCTGGCCGACTACGCCCGGCGACTGATCGAGCAGGAAGGCCGGCCCAGCAGCCTGCGCGAGCTGCTCGCCACCGGCGGGGAGATCACGTCCAAGGACGTCGCCGAGGCCCGCCGGGCCGGCGATGCCCTGGCGGTGGAGGTCTGGGACCGGGCCGTGTACCACCTGGCCGTCGGCTGCGTGAGCATCTGCCGGGTGCTCGACCCGGAAATGATCGTCCTGGGCGGAGGCCTGGCCAAGGCCGGCGAGGAGTTGCTTGGCCCACTGCGGGCGCACTTCGAGCGCCTGCACTGGAAGCTGGCCGAGCCCAAGACCACGCTGGCGTTGGCCTCGCTGGGCAACGACGCCGGCGTCATTGGGGCAGGGTGTGTGGCCTGGGAGCACTTTGGCCGACAGCACTGAGCGGAACATCCCAGAGGGCCGGGGGCCCATGGGCGGAGGACATCCGATGGCCGAAAGGATGCTGGCGACGACCGTGGCGGCGCTGTTGGCGGCCTGGACCGCCGCACCGGCGGGATTGGTGGTGGAGTGGTGGGGCGACGGTGCCCGTTGCCGTCACCAGGGCATGACGATCGAACTGTCCAAGTACGGCAAGGAGGGGATGGTCAACCCCAAGAAGGGCAAGGTGCCTATCGAGGGCATCCACGCCCTGCGCTTCGACCTCTCGGCCCTGAAGGCCGGCAC
>MVCS01000056.1 GCA_002049885.1 Planctomycetales bacterium 4484_123
GGCGTACTTCTCGTAGCGGGCCAGGGCCAGGTACGCCCGGGCCGACAGCATCAGCAGTTGGGCCACGCCCACGCGGGCGTTGGCGGTGGTGACGTTGGCGGGCAGGTGGCCGGTGGAGGTTATCGTCTCCAGTGCCTGGCGGCAGAGGCCGACGAGCTCGTCGTGGGTGACGATGTCGGCCTCCCTGGCCAGCACGGGCCGGCTCACCGGGCCCAACACGTCTCGCCGCGGCACGGCCAGGGGAATGTCGCCGTGCTCGGCCGCGTGGATGAGCGACTCGACCAGCCCGGTCAGCAGCTCGGCGGGCGAGAAGGTCACGTTCAGGAGGACCTTCTCGGCCCGGGTGACCTCCTCGGCGTAGGCGGTCAGCTCGTCGCGGGTGATGTCGGCCGGCTGGGTTGAAAACAGCCGGTACGCCTCGGCCGTGCCCACCACCTCGAGGTCCGGGTGGGACTTGATGAACTGGCACAGTCGGCGGAAGTTGGCCTTGGCCCGTTCTTCATCCTGGGGCGTCTTGACCGCGTACCGCCAGCCGAGCTGCTCGGGCGTGCGGGTCTGGCCGGTGACCAGGCAGTAGCGTTCGATCCACCCGCAGGCCATCACCTTCACCGGGTGGCAGCCGAAGATGTTGACGTACTCCACGCCGCCTTCCGCCCACTCGCCCAGGCATCGCTCCAGTGTGGCCAGTCGTTCCTCGAAGGCGGAGTCGCAGGAATAGATCTCGTCGAAGCCGCTGAAGTCCGGCGAGCGGGCCGACGGCATGTTCAGCGTGCCGGCGTACCAGGTGGGCTGGCGGGAGCCCCCCACGCCGACCACGCCGTAGATGTAGGGCATGCCGCGCTCGCCGCCGACGGCCACGTGCTGGGGGGCGAAGTAGGCGTTGTGCCGGCTGATGGCCACCGGGTCGCAGCCGAAAGCGTCCCGGATGTCCTCGGCGACCTTGTCCTCGTAGGCCCGCATGGCCTCCAGGCCGTCGGCCCAGCCCTTGTCCTGGAGAATCTCCGGTATCAGGGGGCGGACGTTGCCCATCTGATGGGAGGCAATGTCGTGGGCGGCCATCTTCTCCAGCACATCCTGCCGGCCACGCTGCTTCAGCGTGCGGGCCTTCTCGGCGAAGACACAGAACGTGCCGCGAACGCCCACCTCGGACATGATCTCGGCCAGCCAGCCGGGGATGTCATCAATGTGATACTCCGGGGGGTAGTACACGTCCTCGGTGTCGAAGGTAAAGGTGGCGTACATGGCCTGTTCCTTTCGTTGGCTCCTTTGAACCTTGACCGGGCCGCGCGGGCGGTCCCGGCGGCCGGGAACCATACCACGAATTACGGCGATGGGAAAAGTATTGGCGAAATTCGCGTTCCTTTCGCCGCGGGCCGGGACTCCCTTCCCTGGAAGTCCATGCTCCGGCCCTGCGTTTTCTTCACTCGTATCCCGGCAGGAACTCGGCCTGCGCTTGAAACATCTCCTCCAGGCAGGCCTTGGCCTTGGGTATGGAGGTCGTCAGCGGGTCGGCCATGAGGCATTGGAGGGCGAGCCTCTTGGACCTCTCGACGGCGGCCGCGGCCAGTAGTTCGTAGTACGCGCATCGGGCCTGGACCAGCCCGACGACGGACTGCGGCAACGGGCCGACGTGCAGCCCGCGGATGCCGGCGGCGTCCACGCCCAGGCCGCAGTCGCCGTGGCCCAGGCCGTTGATGATGGCGCCGGCCTTGAGTGTCCCGTCGGCAGCGTACACATTCACCCGGCCAGCGGTGCCGTCGTTGTTGCCCACGCCCCCGTAGCCGGCGTTGTTGGAGCGGATGAGGCAGATGCTGCCGTCGAGTCCCACCCAGTGCCCGCGCAGGCCCAGCTCCGGGCCGTAGCCGCGGTAGGTCCCCACGTTGGGTCTGTGCTTGCCGGTGGCCGGCGGCGAGCGGGACAACGACCTGGCCCAGTGGCGGCGGATGGTCGCCATGCGTGCGGTGGACATCGTCCAGCCCGATGTCTGTTACGTCGGCGGGCTGACCCGCGCCCTGCGCGTGGCCGCCCTGGCCGCCGAGGCCCACCTGCCCGTGGTGCCGCACTCGGCCAACCTCTCCCTGGTGGCCGTCTTCACCCTGCACCCGCTGGCGGCCATTCCCAACGCCGGGCCTTACGTGGAGTTCTCCATCGAGCCGAACGACTGGGCCCGGGAACTCTACGCCCCGTTCCCGGAGGTTCACGACGGCATGGTGGCCGTCCCTGCCGGGCCCGGCTGGGGCGTGCAGGTCAATCCCGACTGGCTGGAGGCCGCCGAACGCCGGCTCAGCGCCTGATAACGGCCGACGGCGACCGGGATACAGGTAGGCCGAGGCTGCCGTGGAACGGCAAGCGCGCCGCCGGTCACCTTCCCCTCCCATCTGCCACCTCAAAGCGCCTCTCCGCGCCGGCCCAGCATCAGGGCGATTATGGCGGCGAGCTTGCCCAGGGCATAGACCGCGCAGGCCGCGGCGGCACCCAGCAACGGCAGCAGTATCAGCCCGCAGGTCAGCCCGCCGACGGCCCCGCCGAGACAGTCGGCGGCATCGACCGCCCCGGCCACCCGGCCAGTGGAGGCCGAGCCCTCCGCCCCGTACAGGCCGGCGGCCAGCGGCACGGCCAGGCCACCCAGCAGCCCCACACCGGCCACCATGACCAGGATGACCCATTCGGTGGCCAGCAGTGCGGTTGGCCCGGCCGGCATCGCCCCCAGGGCCTGCACCAAGGCCGGCACCGCCCCACAGGCCAACAGCAGGGCGACGTCCAACAATATCAGCCGACGCCACGCCCCCTGCTGCGATGGAAAACGCCTGCGGGAGTGCACGAAGCTGCCCAGGGCCACGCCGGCCATGTACGCCGCCACGATCAGGGCGATGTGGGAGTACACCAGCCCGTAGAGGTTCTGAAAGGCGGCCAGCAGCACGATCTCAAGGGCGATGGCGGCCAGGCCGGTGGTGGCCAGGGAGAACAACACCGCCGGTCTGGCCACGCCGGCCGTCGGGACCCTGCCGCGCCGCTGCCAGGACGCCGCCAGGCAGGCCAGCACGCCGATGGCGCCCATCGCCGCCAGGGCGTGCGGCAGCCGGACCCGCTGGAAGAGGCCCAGCAGGGACGTCCGCTTGGGCCCGGCCGGGCCGGCCTCCAGCGACAGCAGCGTCTGCTCCTCCCGCAGCAGGTGCAGGAAGCTGGCGATGGGCCTGGCGTCGGTATTGGCGCTGCCGGGCGGCAAAGAGGCCAACATGGCCCTCAGCCGGCGCAGTCGCCGCGGCTGCAACATGTCCTCACGCCAGCCCAGGAAGTAGTCGGGGTCGAATTCCCCGGGCCCATTGTGCCCCTTGTAGCGGGCCACGAGCTCCTCGGGGTTGGCGGTCAGGACTCCCCGCCTTCGGGCGGCGAAGACGTAGGTCGGGTCGGACCAGGTCCAGAGGGTATCGGCGAAGACTTCCCGGAGTGGCTGGTAGATTGACCCCAAGTACTCGCGAAGTTGCGGAGAGAGCTTGCCGGCCGGGCCCGCCAATGCGAAGGCCAGCACCCCTTCGGCGGTCAGCCGGGCGGCAACCTCGCGGAAGAACTCCCGGCTGTAGAACCTGGCGGTGGCGATGGAGGTCGGATCGCCGACGGCCAGGAGGATGAGGTCGTACCGGCGGGCTGAGGCCTTGATGAAGTGCCGGCCGTCGGCGAAGTGACTCGGGGCAGGCGGGGCCGGACGCAAGTGTGCGGCTAGCACCTGGTGGACCTTCGGGTCCAGCTCGACGCTCTCGACGACGACGCCGGGATAGCGGCGGCACAGCGCGGCCAGCTCAGCGGTGGCCTGGCCGATGATCAGTACCCGCCGCAGCCGGGGGCACTGTGACGCGGCCAGGTGCACCCACGGTGCCAGGGCCGAGCGGTTGGGAAAGGTGGCCGCCGGCCGGCAGTTCAGGTACAGCGTCCACTGGCTGCGCAGCTCGCCCAGGTCGATCCGCCCGAAGCGCGACTCCAGCCCCGCCAGGTGCCGGGGGGTGTTGGCCTCGTCGGCGGAGGGGAACAGGTCTGCCCAGCGGCGCTGTTGGCTGGCCCGTTCGAGCCTGTCGCTGGTGCCGCGGACGACCTCTACGACCAGGGCGGCGCCCGCCAGGACGGCCAGCAGTCCGCAGCAGAGGTTCAACCACTGTGCCCGGCGGTCGCGCCGGGCGGCGGCGGCCGCCCCCACCATGGCCAGCAGGGCTGCCGAGAGCATCGCCGAGATGGCGAAGGCGTCCATCCGCTCCACCCACCACATCGTGAAGGCCACCCCGCCGGCCAGCGTGCCCAGGGCCTCGGTCAGGAAGAACACCCCAATGGTCCGCCGGGCGGCCCCGAACGCCCTGCCCGCCAGGGCACAGCCGGCGGGGAACAGGGCCCCGACCCACAGGCCGGTGGTCCCGGCCACGGCGGCGGTCAACGCCAGCATCTGCCCGGTGGGGATGAGCTCGCCAGGCTGGGTGCCCAGCAGCGACCTGACCGACCGCAGCAACCACAGCCCGCCGCCCAGTGTGCCGGCCAGTGCCAGGGCGAAGGCCGTGGCCAGCACCGCAGGACGGATGCGGCGCGAGAGCAGTCCACAGCCGGCCGCTCCCAGCGCCACGCCGGCCAGCCAGGCCGAGAGGGTCATGCCCCAGCTCAGTTCGCTGCCGAACCACAGCAGCGACAGCTCGCGGACCCAGATGGACTGCGCCGCGACGGACGTCGCTCCCAGTGTCAGGGCGAACAGCAGCGTGAAGAGACCCTGCCAGCGCGCAACCGGGGCGGCTTCCTGCTCGTCCATGGCGTGGACATCATACCGCCTGAACCATGCAGGCAATAGGCCACGGGGTAGCCTGGCGGGCTTGACGGGGCGAGGCGGGGCGGGTATCCAGGTGAGGTCATGTTCACGAAGATCATCGATGTGCGCACGCGGGGGCGGGACGAGCTGGTGGACATCACGGGGCAGGTCGCGCAGGCGGTGCGTGACAGCGGTGTGACCGACGGCCTGGCGACAGTGTACGTCCCGCACACCACGGCGGGCGTGACCATCAACGAGAACGCCGACCCGTCGGTGGTGGCGGACCTGCTGGCGGCCTTGGATGCGGCCGTTCCCTGGCGCCAGGGCTTCTACCGCCACAGCGAGGGCAATTCCGCCGCCCACGTCAAGAGTTCCCTGGTGGGCTGCTCGGTGCAGGTATTGGTCCGCGACGGGGAGTTGGTGCTGGGCACGTGGCAGGGCATCTACTTTTGCGAGTTCGACGGCCCACGGTCGCGCCGGGCGATCATCGCGGTGCGGTGATCCAGCCGGCCCCGGCCAGGGCATCCGGAGAGGGTTGCGACCATGAAGAGGCCGTGGCTGGTCATTCTCATGCCGGGGCTGCTGGCGGTCATGGCGGCCGTGTTCGTCGTGGTGCTGCTGGTGGTGAAGTTGATGTGGGGCTGGACTGTTCCCGACCTGTTTCCCGGGGCAGTGCGGACGGGCTTGGTCGCGCGGTCCATCTCGTGGTTCACCGCCTTGAAGCTGGCGTTGTTCCTGGGTTTGCTGGCCGGCGCCGCCGGTCTTCGGCGCAGCAGGTGAGGCATCGCGCGCCGGCAAGAGCCGAAGGGTCGCACATGTCTGAGAGGCACGAACGTTCTGCGCCGCCCGTCTCGCCGCCGGTTCGCGCGAGGCAGCCGGCCTATGGGCTGGTGAACATGATTGTGTCGTCTCTGGCCATCGGCGTCGTGCTGCTGATGCTGGTCGGGGCCGTGCCACGTTTCGCAGCCGTCTTCGCCGACCTTGGGGCCCAGCTTCCCGGCCTCAGCAGGGCCGTGTTCGCGGCCTCCCGGGTGGTGCGGTCGTGCCCTTACGTGTTCTTGCCGCTGGCGGGGGCGGTCATGATTGCCTTGGTTTGCCTGCCGCTTCTGGTCCGCTGGCGGGGGTTTCGCATCCTCGGGGCGCTGCTGGTGGTGGCGCTCATCGGCGTGCTGATGGTCATCCTCGTGTCCATGTACGCGCCGCTGACGGCGATGGTCGAGCGCATGGCAAACGGTTGGCGGACGAGGTGGTTTCCGGCGGCGCATCGTTTCGCCCGGCTGGTTCTGTTATGATGCGGCCATGATCTGTTTCTCGTTGAATTCCGGCTCCAACGGCAACTGCATCTACGTCGAGTCGCGGGGCGTGGGGTTGTTGTTCGAC
Source organism: Planctomycetales bacterium 4484_123 (assembly GCA_002049885.1). Lineage (GTDB taxonomy): Bacteria > Planctomycetota > Phycisphaerae > SM23-33 > SM23-33 > MVCS01. Next base: position 6,161 of record MVCS01000056.1, read on the forward strand.
GCGGGCCTGAGTGGCAGGCGCACGGCCGAGCGGCTAGCCGCTCGCGGCCGGGACGTCCGCGACATTCGGGCCGTGATCGTCTCCCACGACCATCGCGACCACATCTGCTGCGCCGGGGTGCTGAACCGCAAGTTCGGCCTGCCCATATACATGACTCGCCGGACCCACCGCGCGGGGCAGTCGTATTACGGCCTGGGAGCGATTTCTGACCTGCGGCACTTCCGGTCCGGGTCGGCCCTGACGTTCGGGGCGCTGACGGTGCGGACCATCCCCACGCCGCACGACGGGGCGGAGCCGCTGGCCTTCATCGTCTCCGATGGGTACCGGCGCCTGGGCATCCTGACCGACCTGGGTCACGTCTTCGACGACCTGGAAGTGTGGATGGGCAAGCTGGATGCGGTCTTCCTGGAAAGCAACTACGACCCGGACATGCTGGCCTGCGGGCCCTACCCGGAGCCGTTGAAGCGCCGCATAGCCGGGCGCTCGGGGCATCTGTCCAACGTGGAGGCTGCGGAGCTGGTGGCCTCGGCCGGCGGGCAGAGGCTTCAGTGGGTCGCGCTGAGCCACCTCTCGGAGGTGAACAACGACCCCGAGACGGCCCAACGCACCCATCGCCGGATTGTCGGTTCGCGCCGGCCGGTGTACGTGGCCTCGCGATACGCCGCCGGCGACCTGCTCAGAATCGAGTGACTGCCGAGGACCCGCCGGCTCGGCGGGCGGGTTTAAGCACTGTGGGCGGGGCGGTCGTCCCCCCCGCAGGTGGCAATGTCAGAGAGGAGAAAGAGATGATGCGACTGAGCTTCACGGCGTACCTGGTGCTGGCGGCGGCGGGAGCTGCCTGGGCCGGCGTTGGAGACCCCCAGCTCAAGACCGACCATCCCTGGTATCCCGGCGAGCTGTCCTGTTCCACGTGGGACCGGCTCTTTGAGACCCAGGCCGAGCTGTACAAACGCGTCACCGGCCGGGACGTCAACACCGACGAGGACAAGGCCCTGGCCTCGTGGTACTGGCGCAACCTCAATTACTACCACTGCGCCGTGGGCAAGGAGGACGTCTGGGACCGCGGCCACGCCAAGGGCGAGGCCATCCGCGAGTACTGGGCCGGGCTGTTCGGCTACGGCTTCGGGCTGTGCTTCACCACGCACCATCAATGGCACGGCGAGATGGCCAAGCTGCTA
>MVCS01000057.1 GCA_002049885.1 Planctomycetales bacterium 4484_123
GTGGTGTTCCTCTTGTACGGCTATCGCTACTTCAAGGCGGTGGTGATCATCAACGCCGCGGCCATCGGAGCGCTGTGCGGGATGTATCTGGGCACTCGGGCAGGTTCGGCGAGCATGCCCGTGGTGCTGGGCGTGGCCGGCGCGGTGCTGCTGGGCGTGCTGGCCTGGCCGGCCATTCGGTATTGCGTCTGCCTTATGGGCGCCCTGGCCGGGGCGGTCGTGGGGATGGGGTTGTGGCACTTCGTGGCCGAGGCGGTAGGCCTTCGGGAGTTGGGGCAGTACTCCTGGGCGGGGGCGCTGGTGGGGATGGTGGTGGTGGGGATGTTGGCCTTCGTGGTCTTTCAGACCTGCGTGATGATCTTCACCTCCGTCCAGGGCGCCTTGATGATTGTCTCCGGTGCCTGCGCCCTTTTGCTGGCCCCGGGCCTGGGCCTGAAAGAGTCGGTGCTGCCGGCTCTGCGCGACAATCCGTACCTGCTGACCGTGCTCATCGGCGTCCCGGCCGTGCTTGGTTTTGCCTTCCAACACGCCAAGGAGCGGGCCAAGGTCAAGAAGAAGCGCAAGGAGACCGAAAAGCCGCCGGTCTGAGGGCCGCCCGGGCGGCGGGGCCGGGAGGGCCTCATCCGGCGGACCAACCCGGCGCTCGGGCGTCGAGCGGCGATGGTCGTGGAAGGGGCTGGAGCGCATCGGGCAGCAGCTCGTCCGCGAGGGTTTCCAGGGGGCTCTCGAAGCCCACGACGGCCGTTACCCGCCGCTGGCCGCGCTCCACGGTGCCGTTGCGCTCGGCGAAGGGCCCCTGCGTGTGCCAGAAGTGCCAGTACACGGCGCCGGTGGTGGCCATCATCAGCCCCGGCTGGTATCGGCCGGCCGGCAGCCGGCGCTGGCGTCCCTGGCCGAGTACGACGAGTTGGCCCTGGGCCGGCCCGTTGTGGCGGGGATGCGGTATCCCGGCTCGGCCCTGCTGGTCTTCCGGCTGCTGGGCCGGCGGGGCGTGGGCCGGCGGCTTGAGCTATGGGAGCGAGACCCGGCGGCACATGCGGATCTGGCCGGGCATTTCCGGCCCTGGCCTGAGGTCGCGGTTCACCTTGGTGATGGTTACGAGGGCGTGGCCAGCCTGGAGGGGCCATCCCTGGTGCTGGTCGATCCGCCTGGTGTGGATGCAGCGGAGCGGCGGCGGATTGTCGCGCTGCTGGGGTTGTTGTGCTCGAAGGGTGTGCCGTTCATCTGTTGGACCGCCCGTCTCTCGGGCGCTTCGGGCGAGGCGGAGGATTCGCGGAGGATGCACGAAGCGGCCTGCGCCCTGGGTTGCCGGGCGGTCCGTGTGTCCTGGCCGCGGCGTGGGGGTCGGACGATCGGTTGTCAGTTGACCGTCCCGCCCGGCGTACATGGCGCCACGGCCGAGACGGTCGGGCAGGTTTGCCGGGTCATGGGCTGGACGGTGGAGGAGCCTTGAATCTCGACTCGGCGGCTGGGGCATGAGGGATGGGACCGGGGCGGCTGTTGTCGTCGCCGATGAGGCCTACTTTCGCGCCAGCCATTTTTTGAGTTTGGCGGGGGGATAGGTGTTGATGACGTCGGCGGCGGTGGCCCAGCCGCGGCGGGCGGTATCGACCCCGAATCGCATCAGCGCCAGGTCGCCGGCGGGGTTGGCCTCGTGGGCGTCGGTGCAGATGAGCAGCTTGGCGCCGGCCTCTATGGCGGCCCGGACGTGCACGTCGCGCAGGTCCAGCCGCCAGGGGTGGGCGTTGATTTCCAGGGCGGTGTCGTTGGCGGCGGCGGCCTGGGCCAGCTTGACTATGTCGATTTCCATCCCCGGCCGGCGGTTGATCAGCCGGCCGGTGGGATGCCCGATGACATCCACGTGGGGGTTCTCGGCCGCCTTGATGAGCCGGCGGGTGGCCTCCGGGCGCCGCTGCGAAAGGGCGCTGTGCGGCGAGGCGGTCACGAAGTCCAGCTCGGCCAGCACGTCGTCGGAGAAGTCCAGTCGGCCGTCCTTGAGGATGTCCACCTCGATGCCGGCCAGCACCACGATGTCCTTGTACTTCTTGGCGGCGGCGCGGATGGCGCGGACCTGTTCGGCCAGGCGGTCCTCGTCCAGGCCGTTGGCCTGAATCTGACTCTTGGAGTGATCGGTGATGGCCATGTACTGGTAGCCCATCGCCCGGCAGGCCTCGATCATCTCCTCGAGGCTGCTGCGGCCGTCGGAGGCGTTGGTGTGCATGTGCAGGTCGCCGCGGATGTCTTCCAGGCGGACGAGCTCAGGCAGCTTGCCATCGGCGGCCGCGGCCAGTTCGCCGCGGTCCTCGCGCAGCTCGGGCGGGACCCAGGTCAGTCCCAGGGCGCGGTAGATGCCCTCCTCGTCCTTGCCGGCCACCTGCTTGCCGGACTCGGCGAACAGGCCGTACTCGTTGAGCTTGAGCTTGGCCCGCTGGGCGATCTCGCGCAGGGCGATGTTGTGTTCCTTGGAGCCGGTGAAGTACTGCATGGCCGCCCCGAAGCTCTTTGCGGGCACCACGCGCAGGTCCACCTGGGTGCCGCCGGCGACGATGACCGAGCCCTTGGTGCTGCCCTTGGCCAGCACTTTGGTCACGGCATCGGCGGCGGTGAAGGCGGCGATGATGGCTCCGGCCTTGCGCTGGCCGGCCTGGCAGAGGATGTCGATGTCCCCGATGGTCTCGCGCCGGCGGCGGAGGCTGCCGACCACCACCACGCGCTTGGGCTTCTTGGAGGCCTCCACGGCGGCGCGGAGCCGGGTGGCGATGGCCTCGGCCTCGTCCAGGCGGATGCGCCGGGCGGCGCCGGCGGCGAAGGCGAGGGCCTCGGCGATCTGGTCGAGTTTCTTGGCGCCCAGGCCCTCCACCGCCTCCAGCCGGGCGCGGTCGGAGCTCAGGGCCTCGGCGAGCTGCTGGATGGAGGTCACGCCGGCCTGCTTCCACAGTTTGGCGGCCGTCTTGGGCCCCAGGCCCTGGACCTTCAGCAGTTCCAGCAGTCCCGCCGGCACCCGCCGGCGCAGGTCTTCGTGCTGCTCGAGCCTGCCGGTCTTGAGGATCTCCTCGATTCTGCCGGCGGCGCCTTTGCCCACGCCGGGAAGGCTCTGGAGCTTGCCGGCGGCAGCCAGGGCGGCGGTGTCCTCGGTGGTCTCGGCCAGGACGCGCGCCACCTTGCGATAGCTGTTGATGCGGAACGGGTCGGCGCCGAGGATCTCCATGATGTCGGCCATCTCGGCGAAGATGGCGGCGATTTCTTCGTTGGTCATGACTGAGCCCCAGTGGCTTTGCCGCTCCGTCCGGTCGAACGCCGCGGAGAAACCGGGCGGCCCTGGCCTGTAAGTTTACCGAGCTGTCCTGGGCGATGGGCGGGAAAAAGGCCCCGGCGGGCGGCGTTGGCAGCTCGGGCGGCGAGAAGTGGGTTGAAATGCCCGGCGGCGGCGTTAGCCTAGTAACTCCGGCGGTGGTGCATTTGGCCGGCGAGACGGACCTTTTGCGTTTTCTCTGTCAAAGGATGGCATGAGATGCCGGCGATGGAGCCTGAACGTTCGCGCACCGAGGCCCACTGGGCCCTGCTGATCAGCGGTGTGGGGGTGCTGGTCTGGTCGGGCATCGGCCCGCGAGACCGGCTGACGTGGATGTTGGAGGTCTCGCCGGTGGTGGTGGGCGGGGCGCTGCTGCTGGGCACCTATCGCCGTTTTCGCTTCTCCACGCTGGCCTACGTGCTGATGTGGATTCACGCCCTCATCCTCCTTGTCGGGGGGCACTGGACCTATGCTCACGTGCCGGCCTTCAACTGGCTGCGCGAGACCTTTCAGCTCACACGGAACCACTATGACCGTCTGGGCCACGTGGCCCAGGGCTTCGTCCCGGCCATCGTGGCCCGGGAAGTGCTGCTGCGGGCCTCGCCGTTGCGGCGGGGCGGGTGGCTGTTCTTCATCGTGCTGTGCGTCTGCCTGGCCATCAGCGCCGCCACCGAGCTGGTGGAGTGGGGCGCCGCGATGGCCATGGGCGGCACGGCGGAGCAGTTCCTCAGCCTTCAGGGCGACCCGTGGGACACGCAGTGGGACATGTTCTTCGCCGGCTGCGGGGCCGTCGCGGCCCAGTTGTTGCTGGCGCGGGCGCACGACCGTTCCATGGGCGCCTTGGCGCCGGTCGCCGCCGGCGAGCCGGTGGTGAACTCTCACCGTCCGCCCGTTCACGGCCGGGATGCCGCCGCCCGGGCCCCGGCCGTGTCAGGCCGGGCCCGCGAGGCGGAGTTCGCCGACGAGGAACGGGCGGTCCGCAGCTAGGGATGCCGCTGGCGGCGGACCGATTCGCCGCCGTCGCCGGCGAGCGCTGAGATTCGCCCATGACCCCCCGCGAGAAGTTCCTCATGGTCCTGGAGGGCAGGTGTCCCCCCGGGCGGGTGCCCCACTTCGAGCTGGTCTTCTACCTGACCATGGAGGTCTTCGGCTAGCGGTACTGCCTGCTGTTGCCGGGCGAGGCCACCTACGCCATCCCCAGCGGCTCGGAGATATGATGGAGTTCGCCGCCTGGATGGCCGAGCAGCCCCAGCAGGTCAAGGACGAGGCCCAGGGCCGGGTGGATGCGGCCCTGGGCAGGGCGGAGTTCTACGCCCGGGGCGGTGTGCTGGACGGGTTCTGCCTGTGCTCGGACTGCTGTTTCAACGACGATCCGTTCTTCTCGCCGACGATGTTTGAGGAATTCGTCTGGCCCTATCTGTCGCAGCTTATCGCCGGCTACCGCGAGTTGGGCTTCTACGTCATCAAGCACACCGACGGGAACATCATGCCCATCCTGGAGGCCCTGGTGGCGGCCGGGCCTCACGCCGTGGACAGCCTGGACCCCCAGGGCGGGGTGGACCTGGCGGAGGTCAAGCGCCGGGTGGGCCGGAGGGTCTGCCTGATCGGCAATGTCTCCTGCGCCGTGCTGGACACGGGCAGCGATGAGGAGGTGGTCGCCTCGGTGCGGTACGCTCTTCGTCACGGCATGCCCGGCGGGGGGTACTTCCACCAGCAACTGCACATACACCGGCATGGTCTTGAGGCGGTACGAGCTGATGCTGGAGGTGTGGCGGCGGGAGGGCGGCTACGACTGAAATGCCGGCGGCCGCTGGTGGCCCCGCAGCCCGCACGGTCAGGTCAGCCTTGCCGGCTCTTTGGCGGGCCGATGAAATAGTTCAGTTGCTGGAGCTTGGCGGCGAGGTCCACAGGCACGACGGCCACGTGGTCCGGGAGGTTCAGCCGGACGGGGGAAAAGTTCAGGATGCCCTTGATGCCGGCCTGGCATAGGTCCTCGGCGGCCTCCTGGGCGGCGCTGGCGGGTACGGCCAGCACGGCCAGCCGGATCCCCTTGCGGCGGACCGTGACGGCCAGTTCCGTCATGGGCCGGACCAGCACGCCGCTGACCCTCTTGCCGATCTTGCGGGGGTCCTTGTCGAAGGCGGCGGCCACATGGAAGCCCTTCTTGACCAGCCCCTTGAAGGCCAGCAGTGCCCGGCCAATGCTGCCCACCCCTACCACGGCCACGTCCCAAACCCGCTCGGTGCCGAAGATCTCCCTCAACCGCCTGACCAGCCCGTTGACCTCGTAGCCCACGCCCGGCCGGCCGAACTGGCCGAATGAGGCCAGGTCCTTGCGTACCTGTACGTCGGTAAGTCCCAAGGCATCACCGAGTTGTCGGCTGGAGACCATGCTCTGGCCCTGGGCGGCCAGCTCTTCCAGGTGGCGAAGGTAAAGACTGAGCCTGGCCACGGTCAGCGGCGAGATCCGCTCCCTGCGAGAGGTGTTGGTGGGTCGGCCTTTGCGTTTTTGCCTCATGGTCGGGTCATTCTATTGCCGGTCGTTCGCGAGGGTCAACCCTGACGGCTGGGGGCGGGACGGTTGGCGGGACAGCAGGCCGCGTGTTGGAGACAAGCCGGCATGGAGATGGGGGGCAGCTGGGACTGCACAGGAGGCCAGGCCAGACTTCCCACAGCATCTCCCGAGCGCCTGATGCCTGGTGCCTTATGCCTGGTGCCTCGTGCCTTGTGCCTGGTGCCTCGTGCCTTGTGCCTGGTGCCTCGTGCCCGCTCTGTGGTGCGTCCGCATCTGCGCTTGACAGGCTTGGCGGGCGTGCCTACCATCGGGCCCATCTTGGCCGCTGGCCGGCCGGTTTGGCCATGTGTTCTTGGCCGTCGGCGAAGTCGGAAAAGGACAGGCTGTTATGACCCACCGGATGCCCCGTCGGTCGCTGAGTCCCTTGCTGTTCTGTTGCATTTTCTCCGGTTCGGCCCTGGCGGCCTCACCCGCCATTCGCGATCTCGCCAAGCTGCCGGTGGACCGCCCGTTGGGTCCGGCGGAGCAGAAGGTGATCGCCGATTACGTCGCCAGCAGGCTGGAGCAGTTGCGGTCGGCCAAGACGCTCCAGCAGGTTCAGAAGGCCCGCAAGGCCCTCTCCGACGGCTACAGGGTGCATCCGGACTCGGTGTACTACCAGTTGGCGTACGCCAAGCATGTGGCCGTCGGCGCGGGCCGGCTGCTGTCGCTGAGGGGGGATCCATTGCGCCCGGTCAAGGAGCTGCACCTGGGCATGGCGGTGGCGGTGATGCCGCAGTACGAGATCCAGCCTGCCCTGGTGGCCATGTCCAAGCACAGCAGTCCCGCGGTGCGGTATTGGGCGGCGAAGGGCTACCGGCGTGCGGGCCGGCGGATACTGATGATGGGCGGCGAGCACGCACGCACCATGACCGCCACCCTGGAGCGGATGGGCCTGAAGGAGTCCTCCGGCCCCGTGTTGGGCGAAGTGCTCCAGGCCCTGGGGCCGTACCGGGACATCGGCGGCAATGAGGCCAAGGCCCTGCTGGCCGCCCTGGACCACGTCTGGTCGGCGCGCATCAACGGGCTCCGGGACGGGCGAGCCGAGGCCGTGGCGGCCTACCGGCGGTCGCTGGGCGTGATCGTCCGCCTCCAAAGCCGGGACCTCAAGGCCGCCCTCCAGCTCGCCGCCGACGTCATGGAGGCAGCTTCGCTGGCCCTCAAGGCCGCCAAGTCCGCCAAGGCCGACCAGGCCGAGTCGGTGGAGATGCTGAAGGACACCCTGCTGCTGGTGGAACGCTACATCGGCGAGATGCTTCAGGTGCGCTCCCGGCCCATCCAGGGCGTGCTGGCGGACCAGAAGAAATCGCCCGAGGAAAGGCGGATCCTGGTGCGGCTGAAGGCACTGAACTTCTGGTGGCCCAAGCTCACCGCCAAGGGCGTCCGGCGGCGGGTCAAGCCTGTCCCCACCACCGGGCCCGCCACCACCCGACCGACCGGCAGCAGGCCGGCGCGGAGCGGCCCGGCGAAGTGACCGCCCGCCGCG
>MVCS01000058.1 GCA_002049885.1 Planctomycetales bacterium 4484_123
GCCGCGCTGGCCGAAGTACTCCAGCAAGTCGCGCATGCTGAAGCTCCGGCCTTCCATGTCGGTGTACAGCTTGGCGTCGATCGAAGGTTTCTTGAACATGGCTAGCCGTGTGCCCTTACTGCCCCCCGCCCGTGCTGATTGTAACCCGCCCGCCCGGGAGTCCGCCACCGGCCAGCGCCGCCAGCCCATCCCGCCTGAGAGGGGCGTTTTTCAGTTTTTCGCCTAATAAATCCCAGGCCCGACCGTCGAAACTCCTGGCAGGCGCGGGCGGAAGCGGAGAGCCGATGAGCAGCCAGGGCCCGGATGACAAGACGGCATGTATAGAGGCGGTGATAGGCCGGTACGAGCGCCCGCTGATGCGCTACGCTGCCCGGATCACCGGCGACCTTGAGCGCGCTCGCGACATCGTGCAGGACACGTTCCTGCGGTTCCTGTCGGCTGGCGGGCCGAGAGAGGACGACCGCCTGGGGCCGTGGCTCTTTGCCGTTTGCCGGAACCGGGCACTGGACGTGCTGAGAAAGGAAAGACGAATGAGCAGGCTGAGCGAGGCGCAATCCGATGCCCAGGCCAGCGGCGAGCCGGGCCCGCCGGTCATCGCCGAACGGCGGGAGGTCCTCGGCAGTGTGATGGCCGCCCTGGCAGAACTGTCTGAAGGCCAGCAGGAGGTCATCCGCCTGAAGTTTCAGAACGGCTTTTCATACCGGCAAATCGCCGAGATTACCGGGCTGTCGGTCGGCAACGTCGGATTCCTGATTCACACCGCGCTGAACGCTATTCGGAGAAAGCTCCGGGCGAGCCCCGGCTCCACTGGGGCCGGCTGAGGAGACCAAGCCATGAGACTGAAAGAAGACGACCCCAGACTCACCGCCTACGCACTGGGCGAGCTGGACGAGGCCGAGGCGGCGGCCATCGAGACCGAACTGGCCCACAACGCACCAGCCCGCCGGCGAGTCGAGGAGATTCGCCGCATAGCCAGCCAACTGCGGGTCGGCCTAGCCGCCGAACCGGCCGGGGAGCTTAGCCGGGAGCAGCGCCGGGCCATCGCCGCGGCGGCGAGAGTGCCAGGCCGCCCAAAGGCATCCAGGCCCGCCAGCAGCCGGAAGGCGGCCCGCCCGCGGATACTCCGCCGCTGGGCACCCCTGGCCGCCGCGGCGGTGATACTCATCGCCGCCGGCGCGGTCGTGCTGCCAACCCTTAGGCGCCCGACGGAACTGGCCCGGCGGGTGGTGCCGCTCGCCCGCCAGAAGGCAACGGGGGCCCCACCGCTGGACATGCCCGGCCAGACCGGAGAGGGCTTCAATACCGAGGCCTACGACCACATCGTGGAGAACCCCTTCCTGCCGGTGAAGGACAACCCGCTGAGCACGTTTTCGATCGACGTGGACACAGCCTCGTACGCAAACGTCCGGCGCTTCCTGAACTCGGGCCGGCTCCCCCCGCCCGGGGCGGTGCGGATCGAGGAGATGATCAACTACTTCTCCTACGACTACGCCCCGCCGCGCGATGGCCGGCCGTTCGCGGTGCACGTGGATGTCGCCGGCTGTCCCTGGGCCCCCGGTCACCGGCTGGTCCGTATCGGACTGAAGGGCAGGGAAATCGCGCTGGACAAGCGGCCGGCAACCAACCTGGTGTTCCTGCTGGACGTCTCCGGGTCGATGCGGCCGCCGAACAAGCTGCCGTTGCTGAAGCGGGCGATGAAGATGCTGGTGGAGCGGCTGGGCGAGAACGACCGTGTGGCCATCGTGGTTTACGCCGGTGCCTCCGGCCTGGTGCTGCCGTCCACCACGTGCGACAAGAAGGAAACCATCCTGGAGGCGCTGGACCGGCTGGCTGCGGGCGGGTCCACCAACGGCGGGGCCGGCATCCAACTGGCCTACAACATCGCCTCGGCCAACTTCATCAAGGGCGGGATCAACCGCGTCATCCTGTGCACCGACGGCGACTTCAACGTGGGCGTGACCAACCGCTCCGAGCTGGTGAGGCTGATCGAGAAGAAGGCCAGGACCGGCGTCTTCCTGAGCGTGCTGGGCTTCGGCATGGGCAACTACAAGGACTCCACCCTCGAAAAGCTCGCGGACAAGGGCAACGGCAATTACGCCTATATCGACACCATCAGCGAGGCTCGCAAGGTCCTCATCAAACAGATGGCCGGCACGCTGATCACCATCGCCAAGGACGTCAAGATCCAGGTGGAGTTCAACCCCGCCCGGGTCGCCCGCTACCGCCTCATCGGCTACGAGAACCGCCTGCTGCGCAAGGAGGACTTCAACGACGACACCAAGGACGCCGGCGAGATCGGCGCAGGGCACACAGTGACCGCACTCTACGAGATCGTCCCCGTCGGGGCGGAGCCGGCCAGCCGGCCCGAGGTGGACCCGCTGAAGTACCAGCGGCCGGGCCAACTCTCCGAGGCCGCCTCATCCGGCGAGCTGCTGACCGTCAAGCTCCGCTACAAACTGCCCGACGGCGACAAGAGCACGCTGATGACCCGGCCCATCGTTGACCGCGGGATGAAGTTCGCCGAGGCCCCGCAAGACTTCCGCTTCGCCGCCGCGGTGGCCGCCTTCGGCATGATCCTGCGGGACTCGAAGTACAAGGGCAACTACAGCCTCGAGGCAGTAGCCGAACTGGCCGCCGCCAGCGTCGGCCGGGACCCCCACGGATATCGCGCGGAGTTCGTCAAGCTGGTCAAGACCGCTCGCTCGCTGAAGACCGGGCAGTGAACCACGCCGCTGCCCGGTCTGTCCGAGCCCTCTGCACCCACCGCCTCGCATCCCATCGACCGGCACGAAACGGCCTGGGGCCACCCGCGCCCCCGCCGCGCCCGGCAGCGGACAAAGCCCCTTGTCGTTGCTTACCGGGCCCAATAGTGTGAAGACCGGCCGTCTGGTTCCATGAAAGGGCCCCTGCCGTGCAGCAACTGGCGATGGTGCACACGAACCCGGCGAGCATCGCCCCGCCCCCGGTTCACGAGGGCGTGGTGCTGCGGACCTATTACAAAGGCATCGAGCAGGCCTGGGCGGAGGTCGTCAACAGCACCGACCTGGGCGGCGATTACGACGCCTCCAAGGTGCGGCGCTTCCTGACCGAGCGGGCCCAATTCGACCGTCACGGCCTGTTCCTGGCACTGGACGCAGCCACCGGCGAGCCGCTGGCGACCGCCTGCGCCTGGCGGGGCTTCTTCGCTGGCCGGGTCCGCCCCGCCCTGCACATGGTCGCCGCCAAGCCCCAGGCCCGCGGGCGCGGGCTGGGCAAGCTTCTCTGCCAGGCGGTGCTGCACCACCTTGCCGGCCAGGGCGAGCGCGAGGTGGTGCTGCGCACCGACGATCACCGCATCCCGGCCATCGCCACGTACCTCTCGCTGGGCTTCCTGCCGATGCGGTACCACGGCGGCGAAGACCACGGCCGGCGCTGGCGGGACGTCTTCGCCAGGCTTCCACAGCGGTACCACCCGCTACGTTTCTCCGGCCCAGGCAGGCCGATACGGGTGGCCGTGTACGGGCTGCGGCGCGGGGCGCACCTGGCCCAGTGGCTGGGCGGGCACCCCGCCGGCCAGGTCGTCGCCGGCTGCGACGCCGACCAGCGACGCCGGGTCGAGTTCGCCGAGCGCTTCGACGGCCCCACCGTGGTGGCCGATTACGCCGCCCTGCTCGAACAGGACGCCGACGCCGTCATCGTCGCCAACGACTGCCCGGAGCACGCCCCGGCCGCCGTCGCCGCGCTGCGGGCCGGCAGGTGTGTCCTCTCGGAGGTCACCGCCTTTCATACGCTGGCCCAGGGCGTGGAGCTGGTGGAGGCAGTGGAGCAGACGGGCCTGTCCTACATGATGGCCGAGAACTGCCTGTACACCAACGCCGCCATGGAGCTGGCCCACCTCGCCTGCGAGGGCAGGCTGGGGGCCCTGCAATACGCCGAGGGCGACTACGTGCACGACATCCGCCACCTGATGATGGCCGGAGACAAGGTCCACTGGCGGGGCTGGATGCCCCCGCTGTACTACTGCACCCACCCGCTGGGTCCCGTCCTTCGTGCCGCCCGCGTCCGGCCCCGGCGCGTGGTGGGCATGCACACCGGCTGCCGACTGGACGGCACGGCCGGCGGCATCGACATGGGCGCCGTGCTCATCCGTGCCACCGGCGGAGGCGTGGTGCGAGTCGCCGCCGCCTTCGCCGTCAACCGCGAGCCCCAGAGCCTGTGGCTGTGCTACTACGGCACCAGGGCCTCGATGGAAACGGACCGCTGGACCGACGCCGTGCACCTTTGCGACCCCCAGGCCAAGCACGCCGCCGGCCCGGTCAGCTACCGCCCCACCGGCAGGGAAGGCCGGGGTGGCCCCAGCGGCGGCCACGGCGGGGCCGACCCCAGGATGATGCAGTACTGGATCGAGTCGGTGGCCAACGGCCTGGCCTCGCCCATCGACGTATACGAGTCAGCCGACATGACCCTGCCGGGCATCCTCGGCCACCGCTCCAGCGTCAGCGGCAACGCCCCCATCGAGGTGCCCGACCTGGGCGACCCCAATGTCCGCGATGGCCTCCGCAACGACCGCGCCCGGCCCGACCCGAACGACCCCCGCCGACTCATCGAGGATTAGGCCCCCCTGGCGCGACTCCGCCCCGACCGCCCACGACAACCCCCGCCGGCAGTCGGTCCGCGGCGTCAGTCTTCCATGGGTTCGGGGATGAAGCGCAGGGCCTCGCCGACGGCACCGGCGGCCTTGAGGGCCTCGGCCAGATGCTTGCGGGCGGCGGCATTGCTGGGATCGGCGTCGAGGCAGCACTGATAGTAGTAGATGGCCTGCTCGTAGGACTTCTCGGCGTGGTGGATCCGCGCCATGTAGAACAGGGCCAGCGGATGGGAGGGGCTGCGGTCCAGGGCACGGCCCAGGAGAACCTTGGCGCGATCCACCCGCCCCACCTGAAAGTCCGCCACGGCGCGGTTGACCAGTTCATCCGTCGAGGGCCCGCCGCAGCCCGTGAGCACCGCCGCGGCCAACGCACCCGCCAGCAGCATCACGGCCAGTTGCCTCATGGTTCCGCTCCCCAGCTCCGGCGCCGAAAGACCGCACTCTGTCCCGATGCACAAACGGCGCCTAGTATGTTATGCGATGGAGCGCCGCTTTGTCATCCAATTGCACACCACCGCCGGGGGCCGGCACTACGACCTGATGCTCCAGGCCGGCAAGGCCCTGGCCACCTGGCGGCTGGAGACCCTGCCGGCTGAGCTGGGCCCCGGCCAACACGTCGAGGCCATAGCCTTGCCGGACCATCGGCTGGCCTACCTCGACTACGAAGGGCCCATCAGCCGGGGACGCGGCTCGGTCCGCATCGTCGAGACGGGCAGTTATCGCCTGGAAGCGCAGGAAGAAGGCTGCTGGCGCTTCGAGTTGCTCGGCCGGAATTTCGACGGCCAATTCATCCTCCGCCGGCTGGCCGGCGAGCGCTGGTCGCTCCAGCGCCTCGACGCTCCACCGGCACCACATGAAGCGTCAGCCGACCCTCGGTGATTTCCACCCGCCTAATCCGCACCCGGTGCTTGCAGATGGGCCAGACGATCTCCGGACGGACGCGCTGGCCGTCGATCATCTTCATCAGGGCCCCCAGCAGCCCGGTCAGCTCTCCCAGCCTGACCGGCCCCAGCCTGGCCCCGCGGTCCTTTCGAGCCTGCTCCAGCAGCCGGCCCAGCCGCCGGCGCACCTGCCCGACGCGACCGGCCAGCGTCTCCTCCGACAACGGCAGCGCCCCGACGCGGGCAGCCACCGCCCGGATGGCCAGGTCGCCGGCCGCATCGAAATCGAAAGCCAAGTCCACGCTCAGGACCACCCCGCGGCGGCGGGAGCGGACCATCACCGTCAATATCCCCTCGCGCATGGCCACCGCCGGGCCCGCCAGGCCCGCCCTCTCCAAGGCGGCCGAGACCGCCCCGGGCCTATCGGCCAGAGCGGCAATGGCGTCCATGGAACCAAGGTACTCGTTGGCCTGCTCGGCGGTGATGCTCCAGGTGAACGGCCGGCCCCGACCCGCCAGCGTGCCGAAGAGGCTGATGTGATTGACCAGCTTCCGCATGCCCTCCTCCTGCTTAGGCCCGGCCAGGACCGCCGGCCTGTAGGCCGAGGGCACGTGATAGACCATCAACCAGAGGACCAACGCCGTCAGCAAGACTGCCCCCGCCACGACCACGCCGACCCAGAGGATAGCCCGACGTACACGCATGAGAACTACATAGTCACCCCGCGCGGCGATGTCAAAACGTCCCCGGCCGTCGATCGCTCACCGCTCCAGCGGCGGTTCGAGGTGAATCGATTCCAGCACGTTCACGTAGGGGCCATCGACGAGGAGCAGGGCTTGTCCGGCGGGGGCTTCCGAGCCGAGGGCGGAGGTCCAGGACGAGGGGGCGGATGCCTCCGTCGAGCTGGTCGAATCAGTGGGCTGGGGCTCCCCCGCCGCATCGACCGGGGCGGTAAGTGCCGCTCCGGCCGTCAGGGCCGAGCCTGCCGCGCCGGCCCCAGCCGCCGCGGACCCGCCGGTGGCGTCGTAGCCGTAGTGGTCGGCCACCGCGCCCAGGTCGGCCACGCCCACCTTGCCGTCTGCGTTGAAATCCCCGTCCCGCCAGCTCGCATCCAGCCGGCCATAGTTGTCGGCCACGGCCCCGAGGTCGGCGATGCTGACCTTGCCGTCGCCGTTGGCGTCGCCGGCCACCGCGCCCACCGTCACCGGCAGGGTCTGCGTTACTTGTCGTGGCCCGTCGGCGACCGTCAGCACCACGTCATAGACGCCGTACTGTTGGAACGCGTGCGTGGCCTGCGGGTCGGGCGAGGTCTGTCCGTCGTCGAAATCCCACTGGTATGAGGCCGCCCCGGTCGGGGACGACTCGAACTGCACCGTCAGCGGCATCAGCCCGGAGGTAACGTCCGCCGCCGCGGCGGCGGTGAAGCCGCCGGTGTTGGCGGCCCCCGGCGAGCCGGCGCCCTCGGAGGCGTACCAGTTGGCCGGGTCGTCGGCGAAGAGGTTCGGGGCGATCCGCTCCAGCGACGGGCCGTGCCCGTCGGGCAGTTGGGCCCAGGGCGACCGGTCGTCGTATTCAAGGCCATCGACCAGCACGTAGGACCACTCGCCGGTGCCGGCCTCCACCTCGCCGGGCTTGTACAGGCCGACGGCCTCGCCGGCGTTGTCCAGCCGGCCGTCGTAGGGCCCATAGACCGCCACCTCCGGCGGGATATCGAACTGGTCGCGGAAGGCCGCCGGGTCGGTCCCGGTCACCAGGGCGTAGCCGCCGGCCGGCA
>MVCS01000059.1 GCA_002049885.1 Planctomycetales bacterium 4484_123
AGCCACATGCTCGCCCGGGTCATGGATGTGCCTTACCACCAGATGACCTGGACCTGTGCCGGCATCAACCACCTGGCGTGGTTCACGGAGCTGCGCCGCGGCGGCGAGGACCTGTATCCGCTGCTCTTCGAGCGCTCGCGCGACCCGGAGGTATGGGAAACCGACCCCATCCGCTTCGACATCATGCATCACTTCGGGCGTTTCGTCACCGAGTCCAGCGGGCACTTCAGCGAGTATGTGCCCTTCTACCGCAAGCGCCCGGATCTGATCGACAAGTACTGCCGGGAGGGCTACCTGGGGGCCACCGGCTTTTACGCCGACGGCTGGCCGCAGTGGCGGAAGCGCAAGGACCAGCAGCGCCGGGACATCATCGCCGGCAAGGCCGAGCTGCAACTGGAGCGCTCCTGGGAATACGCCAGTTTCATCATCGAGGCCATGGAGACCAACAAGCCGTTCGTCATCCATGGCACGGTGCCCAACGACGGGCTCATCACCAACCTGCCCGCCGACGGCGTGGTGGAGGTGGCCTGCCTGGTGGACCGGCGCGGCATCAGGCCCACACGCTTCGGCTACCTGGAGCCGCAGTTGGCGGCCATCTGCGACTGGAACATGCGGATGTACGACCTGGCAGCCGAGGCCTGCATCCAGCGCAGCAGGAAACTTGCCGCCCAGGCCCTCATGCTCGACCCGCTCACCGCCGCCTGCTGCTGCCCGGCCGAGATCAAGCAGATGACCGAAGAGCTCTTCGAGGCCGAGAAAGATTTCCTGCCCGGCTTCTGACTGGTCGGGCGCCAATGCGCGATGTCGGCCCTTGCGGGGTGCGTTTTTCGAATCCGCCGGGCGGGCGCGAGGATGGGACAGGTCGGGGGCCGTCCGGTGACCTGCCGCGCCCCGGCCCATCGAAACACGGAGGTCCAGGCGTGTCCGAGAGTGAGCTTTTCCGCTTCGAGCGCAGCGGCCAGCGCGGCCAGGCGTCGCTGGCTGTGGACCTGGCCGTACGCTCACCGCACCGCGTCAGCCCCCTCTTGTACGGCAAATTCTGTGAGCATCTTGGCTTCAACATCTATCAGGGCATGGACGCGCAGATTCTCTACAACCCGACCTTCGGGCAGTTGGAGGTCAACGAGCATCGCATCCGCCGTCTCGCCGAGCGTGTTGGCCGGCCGGACGCTTCGGCGGTGACGGCGGCCTACGCCGATGGGGCGGCGATAGGGTGGGTCCGCGTCGGGCAGGGCCAGGAGGTCGTGCTCAGCCCCGATACCGGTCCCCACGGCGGCCGTGCCCAGCGCTTCGAGACGCCTGGCGGCTCGGCAGACAGGCCCGGGGGGATCGGCCAGTGGACGTACCTGCCGCTGCATCGCACGCGGGGGTACGAGTTTCGCCTGGCCGGCCGGACCGCCCAACCCTGCGAGGTCGAACTGGCCCCGGGGCGGCGTCCTGGAGCCCAACCTGTCCGGACCTGGACGCGATGGCCGTGCTGAGCGAGGACGAATCCCGCTTGATACTGATGGTGGTGCATCGTTCCGCCGGCGCCGGGCCGGTGGATTTGAGCATCGACCTGAGCGGCTTTCCCGCCGGGCCGGAGGCCGAGGTTCTCACCCCTCGCGGTGAGTCCCTCAGCGACGAGAACACTCTCCGTGAGCCGCGCCGCATCGCGCCCCAGTCGTCCACGCTGCCGGTCAACGACGGGACCGTCAGCCTGACCTCGGCCCCTTATTGTCTGGCTCGACTCGTGGTGGCCCCACAGTGACCCTGGAGGGGTTGATGCCGGCCGCCGTGGCGCGTGCCATCGGCCTGGGCGGTTTGTCCGGGCAGGGGAGGTTCAGGCAGCGCACAGGCGGATGAACTGCCGCTTGCCGGCCGAGCAGGGAAGCTCGATGACCGCGCTGGTCATCAGCTCCAGATGATGGCGGCGTGCCTCGGGCTGCGCGAGGGGCATCTCTTCGACCACGGCCGCGGGGGTCTTGTAAAAGACGGCCGAGCCGCCCGGGGCCAGCAGTCGCCGGCAGTCTCGAATGAGCTTGTCGGTCTTGGCCACGGCGCGGGCCGTGAGCAGCTCGTACCGGCCTCGGTGGGCCGGGTCGTGCGCCAGTTCGCGACTGCGCCGGTCGATCACCTCCACGCGGTCGGCCAGCGCCAGTTCACGGGCGGCCAGGCGGATGAATCGGGCCTTCCTGTGGTTGGACTCGATGGCGGTGAGGTGGATTTCCGGCAGGGCGATGGCCAGGACCAGCCCCGGCAGGCCGGCGCCGGCCCCGACGTCGGCCAGCTTCACCGGCCCGGCGAACAGCTCCGGCCAGGCCAGCAGCACCGCCAGGCTGTCGGCCAGGTGCTTCAGATAGAAGTCATCCTCGTCAACCCGGCCCATGAGGCGATCCTCGGCCCGGCGGGCCTGGATGAGGTCCCAGAAGTGTCGATAGGCCCGCATGGCGGCCTGACGAGAACTGCCCGGCAGGTCGCAGCGGTCCCAGAAGGCCGCCAGTTCGGTTTCGCCCTGGCTGCACACCTGTATCGACGGGTCCGTCCGGGCGGGGCCGAGCAGCCCTCACCAAGGCCCGGGCGTGTCCTCTTGCTCCTGCTGCTCTTCGTCCTCGTCCTCGTCGAACTTCCAGCGCTCGGCCTCGGTCATGTCCTCCAGCTCGCGCTCCATGGCCCGAAAGAGCTTGTCCTGCATGGGGGCCAGCTTCTGGTAGTAACGCAACGTGGCCTGGTATGCGTCCACCATCTGACTGATCTTGAGCAACTGCCACTTCAGCAGGCAGGCCGGTTCCTTGATGGTGGCGAACGGGTCGCAGGTGAGTGCGATCCTGCCAGCCTCATCCCGATGGAAATGCTCACACTGGCTGCACTGGATCATGGCCTCTGGCTCCGCGGACGCCGGCGGCGTCCTTCCTCATGATATCACCGTTCCCGGCCGATGCCAAATCTTGGCTGGCCGGGCGGTCAACGCACAGGGCCTGCAAAAGGCGAGTTTGCCTCCGCGGTAGGGAAGAAGTTAGAATCGGTCAGCAGCGGTATCGTTCGTGCAGGTTCAATGCCCTGGGTCGGCTGCTCGCCAGGCAAGTGCAGGGAGAGGCTGTAGTGAAGCGGATGCGACAGTACCTGGTTGTTTTTGCGCTGTGGGCGGTGTGGGCGGCCGCGCCGGCCGAGGTCACCTCACGTCCAGTGGTCCAGCCGGAGCTGACGACGACGGCCGCGGCGCCGGCCCCGCCGCCGGCCGGCGAGCTGCGAGAGCTCCGGGGGCGGTTCTTCGGTCATCTGCTGGCGGGCAGGTTCGGCCAGGCGCTGGAACTGCTGAAGAAGGCCCCGCCCGAGTTGCTGCGCGACCGGGCGGTGGCCGAGGCACGCGGCCTGACCGAGCGGTACCTCAAGCTGCGCCGTCAAGCCGAGGCCGAGAGAAAGCTCGAGTATGCCTCGGCCGTGGGCCGGGTCCGGCTGGCCCGCCTGGCCCAGGCCTACCGTGACAAGCTGCTGAAGGCCAAGCTGGCGGAGAAGCTCTACGAAAAGGTCAACGCCGTGGCCGACGCCGTGGGCGAGACCGGCAGCGTCCTGAAGGTGAACCCGACGTCTCAGCCGGCTGAGCTGCGCAAGGACGCCCGGGCGCACCTGGAGGAATCGCTGGCAAAACTCGCCGAGGCCGAGAAGCCCGTCGCCACCGGCCATGGGGCTTGGGGCAAGGCCTACCGGGCGGCGGCTGAGAGCCTGCGCCGGGCGCTCCGGCAGTACCAGGCGGAGTGGCTGCGGGCGGTGCTGCCCGAGGACTGGGGCAAGCTCAAGCGGGCCTCCGAGCGGGTGCAGGACCGGCTGATCGACCTGGGTGTGCTGGTCTCGCGCGACCCGCTGGTCTCGGCCCTCAGTTATGCCCGCGAGGCCAAGGAACTCAGCGGCGACGGCGAGGATTTTCTCGAGGCCGATTGGGTCAAGGAACTCATCCGCGATGCCGAGGCCCACGGGCGCGAGCTGGTGCGGGCCGGCAAGTGGTCCGAGGCGCTGACCATCTACGGGCATGGCGGCCTGAGCGACCTGGTGGCCGACGAGAGCCGCTACGAGCGGCAGGTCAAGAAGATCAGCCTGCACGTGAGGATGTCGAACCTGTACGGCGCCAAGACCAAGGCCCGCAGGTCGGCGGCCACGCAGGCTGCGCGCACGCAGCCCAGCACCGACGTGGCCATGCTGGAGGGACCGAAGTGGCGCGAGATGATTCGCGGCATCGACACCAAGATGGTCCGCCGCGCCATCAGCCAAATCGACAGCAACCACGTGGACAGGCCGGACTACCGGACTATTGCCATTGCCGCCCTGCGTGGGGTGAAGGTGCTGCTGGAGACGCCCCAGGCGGCCGGGGCCTTTCCCGGGTTGAAGGACCAGGCCAAGCGCTCCGCCTTCGTGGAGGCGATCGACCGGCAGATCCGACGCCTGGCAAGTCAGCCCACGGTGGACCACTTGCACGTCAAGGCGGCCCTGAACGGCGTGCTGGACGTGAACGACCGTACCGTCAACCTCCCGCCGGAGGTCATCGACATGGAGTTCACCGAGGCCATGCTAGATGAGCTGGACAAGTTCACGGACATGATCTGGCCTTACGAGGAGGAGGACTTCCGCAAGCGGACGATGGGCTCGTTCTGCGGCATCGGGGTGCAGATACGCAAGCAGACGGGCCGGCCCATCGAGGTGGTCACACCCCTGGCCGACACGCCCGCTCTCCAGGCCGGCATCCGCGCCGGCGACCTCATCCTCAACGTGGACGGGGAGGACACGCGCACCATCAGCATCGAGCGCGCGGTCAAGCTCATCACCGGCAAGCGCCATACCAAGGTCACGCTGACCATCCAGCGTCCGGGCACGGCCAAGCCGCGACAGGTCACCATCGTCCGCGACATCATCCACATTCGCACGGTCAAGGGCTGGCGCCGCCGGCCCGACGGAAGCTGGGAGTTCTTCATCCACCCCGACTCGCGGATCGGCTACGTCCGCCTGACACAGTTCACCGGCGACACCGCCGGTGAGCTGCGGCGGGCCCTGCGGACGCTGCGCAACGCCGGCGCACGTGGCGTGATCCTCGACCTGCGCTTCAATCCCGGCGGGCTGTTGACCGCCGCCGTGGATGTCGCAGACGAATTCCTCCGGCGGGGGCTCATCGTCCGCACCAAGGGCCGCAACGTCCCCGACGCCCAGCGCAGCGCCACCGCCCTGGGCGAGTACCAGCACGGCCCGCTGGTGGTGTTGGCCAATCGTTTCAGTGCCTCCGCCGCCGAGATCGTCGCCGGCGCGCTGAAGGATTGGCACCGGGCCACCATCGTCGGCGAGCGGACCTACGGCAAGGGCAGCGTGCAGCGGCTCATCCCGCTTCAGCCCGACCGGCCCGCCAAGCTGAAACTCACCACCGCCTACTATTACCTGCCCGCCGGCCGGTGCATCCATCGCACACGCGGGGCCAAGACCTGGGGGGTGGACCCCGATGTGGAGGTGTCCATGACCGTCCGGCAGATGAACCGGGCGACCGAGATCCGCCTGGAAACCGACCTGCTCAAGGCGGTCAGCCCCTCGCGATTGAGCCTGCTGCTGAACCAGCAATTGCGGGAGGACCTCCAGCTCCAGACGGCCTTGCTGCTGTTGCGGGCGCGACAGTTGGCCAAGGCGGCCTGAGCCTTGGATGCCCGCCGGCCCGGCAGGGGTGGTCGGGCGGCGGCAGATGGCGGTTGCTATGAGCACAAGGACGTGCGTCGGCATCCTGCTGGGGCTGGTGCTGGCCGGTTGCGACGGCCCCGGCGGGCCCGACACGGCCGGGGGCGGCTCCCACGGCGACCACCTGCCCCCCGTCGGCATCAAGGTCAAGCCCTTTGCCATCGGCCGGCCCGACGTGGTGCTGCTCATTACCGGGGGCACCCACGGCCGACTGGAAATATGCAACTGCCCCGGGCCCCAGCCCGGTGGACTGAGCCGCCGCAGCGGCCTGGTCATCAGCTATCGCCGGACCTTCGGCAACGTGCTGCTGTTGGACGCCGGCGACTTCTTCTGGGTCAAGCCGGAAGACCCCCGCAACGCCTACGTGCTGAGGGGATATCGCCTCATCGGCTACGACGCCGTCGTCCTGGGCGACCACGAGTGGGCCGCCCTGTGGGGGCCGCTGCGCCGGCTGCTGGCCGGCCAGCCCCTAGGCTATCTTTCGACCAACGCACGGGCCAGGGGGGTGCGGCTGCCGGCGCAGAGGGCGATCGTCCGCCGGTTGGGCAATGTGCGCGTGGCGGTCGTCTCGTACCTCGGCCCGCGGACCTTGTGGTTCCCGGGCGGCTCGGCTGACCGTCTGGCTGTGGAAGGTCCCGAGGCCGTGGCTCGCCGGGTGGCTGAGCTGAAGCGCCAGGGCTGCGTCGTCGTGCTGGTCGCCCACGCCGAGGCCGAGGAGCTGCCGCCGCTGGGTGAAATACCCGATGTGGACCTCATCGTCCGTGGTAACACGGCCCGGTCCGAGGCAAGGCTGCTGCGACTCGGCCGGACGCCCATGGTCAGGGTCGGCGGGGCCGACTTCGTCGCGGCAGTGGCGATGAAGGTCCGCGGCGGGCGCATCGTTGCCATCGACTACCGTTTGGAGGCAGTGGACCTGAAGTGGCCGGAAGACCCCCGGCTCATGAGCCTCTTTCAGGCCTATGCCCACGAGGCGATGCGGGCGTCATACGACTCCGCCCGGGGCCTGCGGCTGCGGTACGTCCGGCCGGAGAAGTGCGGCCGATGTCACAAGGCACAATACCAGGCTTGGCGCCGCGGCCCTCACGGGCGGTCCTGGCGTGCCCTTGAGGCCGCGGGCATGACCCGCCAGGGCGACTGCCTGACGTGCCATACCGCCGGTTTCGGGACGGCGACGGGGTTCCGCTCGCCTCGGCAGACGCCCGGCATGGCGGCTGTAACCTGCCAGGAATGCCACCGCTCGAACCTCCAGCCGCACGCCCAGGCGCCGGCGCGGCACCGCCCGCCGCCGGTCATCCAGGACACCTGCGAGTTGTGCCACACACCACGAACGTCGCCGCGGTTCAACTTCAAGACCTACCGCTTGCGGATAGGTTGCGCCCGCGTGCCCCGCGTGCCGCTCAAGCCGCCGAGGCGCGACCTCAGCTCTCGAAGCGCTGCCAGGCGGGCGGGTCCTTGAGCTTGTACAGCATCTCGCCGGCCTTGGGGACGTACAGCCGGCCTTCGCGCTCGTGCCCGCGCCAGTGGTCCACCTCGATGCTGGCCGGGTCGCGGTAGCCGAGGTT